>JALYXG010000692.1 GCA_030947205.1 Chloroflexota bacterium | reverse complement strand
CGAACACCGTTGCTCTCCATTGCTTGGCAGCAATGGAGAGGGGTTGGGGGTGAGGTTCCTACGGCTTCGCGGTCGGCGTCGCCGTGGTGCCCGTGCTGGTGCCGGTGGCCGGGGCGGCGGGAGCGGACGGCGTTCCCGCCCCATCGGGCGCTGCGGGGGTCCCGGCGCCCGGCGTGCCACTCGGTTCCGGTGGCGTCGGGGCGGGCGGGGGAGTCGGGGTCGCGGGGGCGCCAGCGGGCGCTTCGAAACCGGCCGGTGGCGACGGGAATGGCGTCGGCAGTGACTGCTTCAGTTTCGCCTTCGCGGTTTCGGCGGTGAGCCAGTCCGCGAACTGCTTATCGCGCAACTGGCGATAGACCATATCCTCGTACTCGCGATCCGCTGGGTGATCCGTCACCTTGATAACATGCCAGCCGAAATCGGTCTGCACGGGATCGCTAACACCGTTGACGGGCAGCGCGAACGCCGCGTCCTCGAACGGCTTGACCAGGATACCGCGCGGGATGTAGCCGAGGTCACCGCCATTCGGCTTTGTCGTCGTATCCGTGCTCAATTCCTGCGCGACGGCCTGGAAATCCTGCCCTTGCGCGACGATGCGATTGCGTGCATCCAGCGCCGCCTCTTTGGTCGGCAGGAGGATATGGTACGCGTGGACTTCCTCGCCGTGCGTCGGCGTCTTCGCTTCGAGCGCCTCTCGCGCCTTCTGGCGGGCGAGTGCGGGCTTGATAATCAGCCGCTTATAGTCGCTCAGGCTCATGCCCGCATCCTTCTGCCGCTCCTTGACGAAAGTGCCGAGATTGACGGTCGAAGTGGCGCGCGCCTCCTGATTCGTCGGCGTTTGTGTCGGCACCGGCGTTTCGGTTGGCGGGGCGGTCGCCGTCGGGGGCGTATTCGGCGTCGGCGTCAGGGCGGACGCGGTCGCCGTGCCGGTGGCATTCGCCTGCGCGGTCACGGTCGCGCCTTGCGCGATGGCGACGGAGGTCTGCGTCGCCTGAGCGGTCGCGGCATCTGCTGTCGCCTGTTTCGTCGGGTTCAATGTCGCCGAAGGTGTCGGCGAGTTGAGCCGGACGGGCGAGAAACGCTCCGCCACCGTCTCGTTGACATCGGTATCGGTGATCGTTACCCCGATGCCGGGCAACCCATCGAGCACGATCCAGTTCTCAGTCATTGTTTGGAGCGTCGTGGGGTCTACATCGGCGCTGCGGATGTTCGTGATCTCATTCTGCGCGCTCTGGGCCGCGAGTTGGATTTGCTGCGAATTGCCCTGCCCGGATTGCGCCTGGAAGGAGTATTGCTGGAGCCGGTCGAGCAGCGTATTACGGCGGACCTTCCAGTAGTCGTCACGAATAATCTTGTGGCTATTCACGGTTGCGAGGACCTGGTGCGGGATAAGATAATAGAACCGCAATGTCCCGAAGCCGATGATAAAGAGCAGCAACGCGCCGAGCACGGACATGCTGACAAGGAGAATTTTCCGCTGCCGCGCCTCGCGCTCGCGGCGCGACCGACGCCGACGCGCCTCCTGACCGGACGGCGGGGCGGCAAGAATCGAATCACGGCGAGAATTGCGCGGCATGAGGCTCCTCTGGAGCAAGGACAAAGGACTGAGGACTAAGGACTAAGCGGGATTCTGCTTAGTCCTTAGTCCTGATCCCTTCGTCCTCGTTATGGTTGGCGACCACCGGAAACGAAGGGAAGCAGCGCGAGATGCCGGGCGCGCTTGATGGCGACGGCAAGGGCGCGCTGGCGCTTCGCGGAAAGTCCGGTCTTGCGGCGCGGCTCGATCTTGCCGCGCTCCGACAGGAACCGGCGCAGGCGGGCGACATCCTTGTAGTCAATTTCATCAACGCCATCGGCGGCGAAGATATCCACGCGACGGCGACCACCGCCACCGCCACTGAACCGGCCACCGCCGCCACCGAACCGGCTTCCGCCACCGCCGCCACCACCGAACCGGGTGCCGCCGCCACCGCCACCACCGCCGCCACCAAACCGACGACCGCCACCGTCACCACCGAACTGGCCACCGCCACCGCCGCCGTCACCACGACGGTCATCGGAGCGAGGGGGACGGTTGTCGCCACTCGGCGCGCTATCGTTCGATGCCCCTTGCGGGCGTTGCTGATCAGCCACGGGCTAATTCCTCCTAAAGTGCGTACATCATGTGCCTAAAAGGGCACATCATCGAATTCTTCGGACGCGAATGTTTCATCGTCGCCGGTTGGCTTCTTCTGCGGCTGCTGTTGCTGCGGGCGCTGCGGGCGCTGCTGTTGCGTGCTCGCGCCATCGCCCCAATCGTCCGCGCCTTCGCCGCCTTCGACGCGGCGATCGAGTAACGTCAGGTCGTTGGCGACAATATCGTACGATGTCCGCTCGACTCCCTGATTGTCAGTATATTTTCGGGACTGGATGCGCCCCTCGACGTACACCTTGCTACCTTTATGGAGGCTCTGGGAGGCCAACTCCGCCATCCGCTCCCAGGCAACGATGCGATGCCATTCCGTTTCATCCGTCCAGTTGCCGTTCGGGTCCTTCCGGCCGCGCGAGGTTGCAAGGCTGAAGTTCGCGACCGGCTGGCCACTCGGCGTATACCGCAATTCCGGCTCGCGACCGAGGTTGCCGACCAAAATCACCTTGTTGACACTGTACCGCGCCATCGCCGTGCTCCTCACTGCCCTACACGCGGGCGGGTTCGCTCTCGCTCTCGTCCTCGGCAGCGGGCGTTTCCGCCGTCGGCGGTTCGGTCAAATCTTCGCCCTGTGGCCCGGTGGTGAGATCGGTATCGGTGTCCATGCTCGCGCCGCTCGGCGCAGCAACTGCTTCACCTTCCGTCGCACCCTCCACTGCTTCACCTTCGGCCACTTCACCCTCAGCGCCCTTTTTCGGCTTCTTCGGCTTCGGCGGCACATACGTCGTCACGAGACTGCGCAGCACCTGGCTGTTCAGGCCGAGGTCGCGCTCGAGATCACCGATGCCTTCGGGGGTAAGCGTGAACATATACAGGGCGTAGAAACCATCGCGGTAATCGCGGATCGGATAGGCGAGACGGCGACGACCCCAGGGCGAGACCGTGGTCAGTTCCGAAACTTCGCCGCCACCGGTCGTGATGTAGCCGGAGACTCGTTCGAGGGCGCCCGGCATCTCGTCTTCCGCGATGTCGGGGGCAAAAACAGCCATCAATTCGTAAGCTCGCACCGTTCCTCCCTTTCCGTGGAGTACATCGCCCCATCTCGGTCGTCGCGCGGCGGTGCAGGCCGCGCGTGGATGGAGCGGAAAGGCATCGTAAAGGCGGGCCACGCGGCCCGCAGTGCATGGCAGTCTACGCGACCCGCCGGGCCACTGTCAATGCCACCTTTTGCAGCGCGAGAACGAGTAACGAGTGAAAGTGCAGCCCCTCGTTGCTCGTTACTCGCTACTCGTTCCCCGGCCGGCGATGCCGCTCCACCAAAGGTAGGGGACATCGCGCGACGCGGATTCCGCCGGATCGCCTTCGCCACGCAACAGGCGAGCATAACTGTCGTAGCGGGCCGGTGCGATTGCCCCTGCCCCGACCGCATCGCGGACGGCGCAGCGCGGCTCGTGGAGGTGCGTGCAGTCGCCGTGCTTGCACTCGCCGAGATAGGGCCGGAACTCCGGGAAGCAGGTATCAAGGCGGTCGAGCACCCCGCGTTGCAGCGTCAGGGCGCGGATGCCCGCCGTGTCCGCGATGTAGCCGCCCGACGCGCCGAGCGGGAAAAGGCGCGTCCCCGTCGTCGTGTGCCGCCCTTTGCCTGTCGCAGCGCTGACATCGCTGATCCGCTCGTGCAGGCCCGGCTGTAAGGCATTGAGCAGGCTCGACTTGCCGACGCCCGACGGCCCCAGAAAGGCGGAGATGCGACCGGCAAGTTGCGCGCGGAGCGCATCAATGCCGGTGCCCGCCGCCGTACTCGTCAGCAACACGGGGTAGTCGAGCGCACGATAGACCGCCAATTGGGCGTCGAGTCGTGGCGAAACGCCGAGGTCCACCTTGTTGATGCAGATCACGGCGCGCAGATCCTCCGATTCGGCGGTGACAAGGAAACGGTCGAGCAGGCCGAGATGCGGCTCCGGCGCGCGGGCGGCGAGGACGGCGACGAGTTGCTCCAGCCCGACAATCGAGCGAAGCGTCCCCTGCCCCGCATCCGGGTCGCGCCGCGTGAAGGCGCCCCCGGCCCGCGCGACGACTTCCTCGATCATCCCGGTTCCGTGTCCGGTGACGAGCACACGCACGCGATCGCCAACCGCGACGGGATCGTGATGATGCACCTTGACCCGCTGCACGCTATTGCGGAATGCCGTGCCGCTCGTTTGGGCATAGTGGAGTTGTTTGCGCAGCCGTCCGCGAATCTCGCAGCGCACATCGCCCGCCGAGGTTTCGACGCGGTAGATGCCTCGGCTGCCGTCCACCACCAGTCCTTCCAATAACGGCGAAGGATTGCCATCGGTCACGTCGGTATCGCTGTCCGGGACAACGCGACGGGTTTTGCTCAAAATGGAATGCTCCTCGTGAAAACGCCGATCCCCGGCAAATCGCGGGGAAAGAAACAAGCAGCGAAACGCCCGGTCGGGCAAACCCACCGGCGGTGCATGCATATCCAGCGTCGAGGAGCGATGAAGAAAATGGGGAACGCGTTGCTAACGCATATCCTGGTGGAAGGCGGCACCGCCACGACGCCGATCATGCAGCACGGATGCAAGCATTGTCATTGTCGTACCCTCCTTCCCGCCCGGTCTGGGTTGCTTCGCGAATTGATCCGGTGGCCCGGTTGTGCCAGATTGTACGCGCACACGGGTGGGCACGTCAAACTCGGCGTGCGTCGTTATCCTCGGGGCAACCATTATGATACACTAGAGGCGTCGCGTGACCGCAACGAGGCGGTCGCGCCAAGCGAAATTCTGCTGGTCGAAGGAGATCAATGCGATGCCGAAGGTGTACTTCCCCAATCAGAACCGCACCATCGAGGTGCCGTATGGCGCGAACCTCCGCCGGGCGGCGCTGGATAACGGCATTGATGTCTACGGCTTCCCCGCGAAGTTCCTCAACTGTGGCGGTCACGGCTTGTGCGGCACCTGCAAGGTCGCAGTCGAGCCGGAGTGGAACCTGTCGGATCGCACCAACGCCGAAATCCGCAAACTGAAGGCCGCACCGCTGCGCCTTTCCTGCCAGGCGAAGGTCGAGGGCGACATCAGTTGCTACACCCAGGTGCCAATTGACACGACGCGCGGCATCGAGACAACGCGCTGCTATATCGTCCTTAGCCGCCCACGATTGCAAATGGTTCAGGAAGTCGTCGGCAACGAGTTCCAGCGCAATGTCTTCCTCGATGTCGCGGAAGCGGAGGAGATCGCCCGCGAGGTCGCCGCGCTGTACCCGGACGGCAACTGGGAGATCCGCGAGTTCACGGACCCGCTGACGACGCAGGAGTTCTCGTTCTCCTACAATCCCCTCCGCTACATCCGCGCCACGCCGAGCGCCCCAATGGCGGACGGCGAGGGAGACACCATCACCGCGCCGCTTGCCTCCGCCTCGGGCATTCCGGGCTAGAAAGCGGTACCGCGCCCATTTAGAATGGTTGCCGGGGCGGCTTTTTGACGCGGAAGCCGGTTTCGCGCAGGCGGGAGCGTACCCAGCGATCCACGCGCTCGCGCGTCACTATGCCAACGACCGCGCCCGTCTCGTTGATGACCGCGATGGTGCGTGCGTCGGTGCGTTCCAACAGCCGCAGGCCGTCATGGAGCGTCAGTTGCGGTGCAAGTGTCAATGTCGGTAACGCGTTAATCGGCGTCATGGCGTCGCGGACGGTCGTTTCCAGCCAGAGCGGGCGTGGCACCTTGCGGACATTCGTGTCGAGGTCTAAAACGCCCATCACGACGCCGTCCGCACCGACGGGTCGGGGGCCGCTGAGGCGATCCGACAAAAAGAGATCCACGACATCGCCGATCAACTTGTCCGGTGCGAGCAGCGGGCCGGGGCCGGTGATCGCGACGAGCGGGATATCCTGGCTCGTCTCCTGCCAGAGCAGTTGCACGAACGAGAGCCGCCCCGCCCGCCCGATGTAATAGCCGATCAAGATGATCCACAGCCCGAAAACCGGCGAGTAGAACGTCGCCACCCCACCGAGCGCGAGCAGCGACCACGACAGTACCTGCCCGTACCCGGCGGCGACGCGCGTTCCCTGCATCAGATCGTCCGCGACGTACCACGCGAAAGCGCGCACGATCCGCCCGCCGTCGAGCGGGAAGCCGGGCAGGAGATTGAGGACGACGAGCAGCCCGTTCATGATCGCCAGCGCGATGAAGAGCGCGAATAGCGGGCCGTACCGCCCATGGCTGACGAGTGCAATCAATCCCGTCGCGAGCGCGAGCGCGAGGCTGATCCCCGGCCCGGCGATGGCGACGAGGCATTCATCGACGGGCGTGCTCCGCTCGGCGGAAATCTCCGCCGCACCGCCGAGCAGCGACAACTTCACCCAACGCACCGGCAGTCCGACGCGCCGCGCCGCGAACGCGTGCGCGAACTCGTGCGCCGCGACCGAGCCGATAAACGCGACGCCGATTGCACCCGCGACGACCGCCCACACCGCAGCCGCGCTTCCCTCCTCGCCATACGGTCGGCCCTTTGTCAGCGCCCCGACGACGGGCAAGGCGAGGATGAGCAGCAAATCCCACGACAGCCGCACTGGCACTCCGGCAAACGTCGCCGCAATCGTCCCCCGCGCCCCCCGCCCAATCGAAAGGAACGCGCCAGAAAACGTGTCTAAAAGACACGTTCCTACTCCCCCTTCCCGAGACGGGAAGGGGGCAGGGGGGTTAGGGCGACTACAGTCGCTGGTAATCTTCGAGGTCGAGGACAAAGACGGTGGCGGCGGCGGTTTGGACCGGCGCGTTCGATTCGCCCGACTGACGCGAACGGGCCTGCCCACGGATGAGATCGAGTACCGGGTCCACTTGCTCATCCTGCACACCGATCATGATCGTGGTATTGCCGCGCCGCAGGAAGCCGCCGGTGCTGGCGAGCCGGGTCGCGCGATATTCGGCTTCGAGTAACGCATCCACGACGTTATCGGCGTCTTCATTCTGGACGACGGCGATAATCAGTTTCACGCGTGGAGCCTCCTCGATTTGGCCTGCAACGCGGGGTTTCGTACCCCACCGTGTCGTTCACTATAGCGACCAGAGGGCACAAAGTCAATCAGCATAGCGGCTTCCATATCGGGAATGTTTGATGCAGCAGGAAAAAGAGCGCGATGCTCGGAGAATGGGCTATACTGAACGATAACACCGAGGGAGGCTCAACTATGGCGACGAAGACTGAAGCGACAATCGAAGACCTTATCCATGCCCCCGATGATGAGATGCACGAACTGATTGACGGAAAGTTGGTGCGCATGCCACCGACCGGCTTTGAGCCGAACCTCGTCGCAGGCGAGATCTTTGTGGCATTGCGTGCGTATGCCCGGGCAACGGGGAACTGCTACGCGATGACCGATGGCATCGCATACATCGTCAATCTCCCACATCGCCGCTCCTTCAGCCCGGATGCATCCATCGCACATGCTGCGCCGGAAAACAGGATGCGTTTCGTTGATGGCGCGCCGCTCTTTGCCGCCGAGGTCCGTTCGGCGGGCGATTACGGCAATGCCGCGAATCGTGCCGACCATGCGAAACGCGCCGAGTATTTCGCAGCGGGTACGGCGGTCGTCTGGGATGTTAATCCGGTCGCGCAGACGATAATGTCTTATCGCGCCGATCAGCCCGACATACCGACCGTGTTTCATCAGGAGCAGGTTGCGGACGCCGAACCCGCATTGCCCGGTTGGCGCGTTCCCGTGAGCGACATTTTCGGCTGATCCCATACCGCAAAGTGGAGAGTGGTGCTATACTCGTCGTTCGAGCGCGGGGCGTCCGCGCTATTCGCGCGTGCGACGCATTTATAGTCGCGAAGCACGAGGGCACGAACAATGAGCAGCAGCACACCGATTATGCCGATGTGGGCGCCGGAACCGGCCATGGTGCCGGAAGGCGACGCCCCGGCGACCAATAAAAAATACTATATCTGGACGATTGGCTGCCAGATGAATGTCGCGGAGTCCAACCAGATGGCCGCCGCCTTCCAGCACGCCGGCCTCGGCGCGGCGAAGACGGAGGCGGAGGCAGATGTCATCGTTCTCAATTCCTGCGTCGTGCGGCAGGCGTCCGAGGATAAGGTGAAAGGCAAGATCGGCTCGCTCTACAAACTGAAGCGCGCCAACCCGGACCTCAAAATTGCCCTCACCGGCTGCATGGCGACCAAGCACGAGGAGGAACTGATGAAGCAGTTCCCCGTCCTCGATCTCGTTTTCGAGCCTGCCGCATTGGAAGAACTGGGCCGCATCGTCCCGGAGATGGACGACGATCTCGCCGCCCTGCCGCACTACTACCTGCCGGAGCATACCGCGCCGGAGGTGACGGCGTTCATCCCGATCATTATGGGTTGCAACAAGGTCTGCTCCTACTGCATCGTCCCCTACCGGCGCGGCAAGGAACGCTCGCGCCCGATTGCCGACCTGCAAGCGGAAGTGCGCGAACTCGCCGCGCGCGGCGTGCGGGAAGTGACCTTGCTCGGCCAGATCGTGGATCGCTACGGCTATGACTTCAAGGACGGCACCGACCTCGCCGACCTGCTCCAGGCAATCCACGATACGCCGGGCCTTGACCGCATCCGCTTCCTCACCTCCCACCCGGCCTATATGTCGGAGCGGATCGTCCACGCCGTGGCCGATTTGCCGAAGGTCTGCGAGCACATCAACCTACCCGTGCAGTCGGGCGACGATGAAGTGCTCCGCCGCATGCGCCGCAACTACACCGCCAACGACTATCGGCGGCAGATCGAGGCGATCCGCACGATCATGCCCGACACCACAATCGCGACGGACATCATCGTCGGCTTCTGCGGCGAGACGGACGCGCAGTTCGAGAACACACTGCGACTCCTGGAAGACGTGCGTTGCGACGTGACGCATGTGGCGATGTACTCGCCACGCAAAGGCACCGCCTCCGCCCGCTGGGAGGACGATGTGCCGCGCGAGGTGAAACTGGCGCGCCACCAGGCCATCGAGCGGTTGCAGGAGCGCGTTTCGCAGGAACACAACGACCGACTCCTGGGCCGCGAAATGGAAGTGCTCGTGGACGGCCAGGGCGACGGCCGCTGGCGGGGCCGGACGCGGGGCAACAAACTCGTCTTCTTCGAGGACAGCGCGAACCGCCTTGGCCAGATGGCCCATGTCCGCATCGCGCGGGCGACGCCGTGGTTCCTCCAGGGCGAGTTGACGAAGATCGAAGGCGTGCCGGTCGCGACGCCGGTCGGAGCGATAGCGTGAGCACGAGCGGCGAGACGAGCGCGGCACAGCATGAGGCCCGCGCGGCGCAAGAAATGCCCTCCGTGTGTGTCGCGGTCGTCACCGTCAGCGATACGCGCACGGAGGAGACAGACGCGAGCGGGCAGTTATTGCGCGAATCGCTCGGTGCGGACGGACATACTATCGCCTTCTACCGCATCATCAAGGACGACGGCGAGGGCATCCATGGCGCCTTGAACGAGGCGACGAGCGACCCGGAGTGCGACGCGATCATCTTCAATGGCGGCACGGGCATCGCCCGGCGGGACACGACCTTCGATGTCATTGATCGCGCGCTGGAAAAACGGCTCCTCGGTTTCGGGGAGATTTTTCGCTCCCTCAGTTACGCGGAGATCGGCCCGGCGGCAATCATGTCCCGCGCGACGGCCGGCGCGTATCGCAACCGGATCGTCATCTCGATTCCCGGTTCGACGGCGGCGGTGCGGCTGGCGCTCGACAAATTGATCCGCCCGCAACTCCCGCACATGGTCTGGGAACTCGTCCGCCAATGATGGCACTGTAACCACGAAGACACGAAGAGCACGAAGGAAAGCAACGTATGTGAAGCACGAAAGCATGAAGGAATAAGGAGAAGAAAGAGGAGTCAATCAACTTTACTCTCACTCTTCGTGCTCTTCGTGTCTTCGTGGTTCAACCAGTTTGGTTCAATGTATCAGGAGGCAGTACGCGCATGGTAGACACCCCGAATCGGGCACAAGGGAAGCGGCGGCTCGTGGAGCGCGCGCTGGAATTGGCGGGCCAGGGCCGCTGGGAAGAATCGGAGCAGGTGAACCGCGATATTCTCGCGCGTTTCCCCCGCGATTTCGAGGCGATGAACCGCCTCGGCAAGGCATTCGCCGAGCAGCATCGCTACAGCGATGCGCGGGACATCTACCAGAAGGTACTGGAGATTGAGCCGACGAATCCCATCGCGCGCAAAAATGTCGCGCGCATGGAACTCCTGAGTACGCAGCCTGTGGACACGAACGGTGCGGTGCGCGAGGCACGACCACAAGCGCGGCAGGCGATGTTCATCGAGGAACCGGGCCAATCGGCGATGCAACTCGTCGAGAGCGCGGTCCCGCAGACGACGCTCTCCAAACTGATCTCCGGCGACCACCTCGAACTGCGCCAGCAGGGTGAGTCGGTCGGCGTCTACAACTGGGAGGGCGAGTTCATTGGCTTTCTCCCCGCGCGCGTCGGCCACCGTCTTTCGGCGATGATGGCGAACGGCAACCAATATCAGGCGGCGGTCGCGGCGGTGCTCGATGGTGCGCTCCGCATCGTCGTGCGTGAGACGTTCCGCAGCCCGGAGAATAGCGGCCGTCTCTCCTTCCCGACGAGCGGCAAACCCGCGAACATCCCGCGCGCGTACACGCGCGACCTCCGCCGCCCGACTCTCGAACCGGGGTTGTACGATGACGACACGGAGGACGACGACGTTGACGACGACGAGGAAGAGCTGGAGCCGGACGCCGAAGAGAACGAAATCGTCGAGGACGAGGAACTGATTGACGAATCCCGCCGCCCACATGATGAGGACGAACTCGGGTAGCACGGGCTTAGAGACTCCGGTGGTGGCAGGCAGAAGCCCGCCGCCACCGACAGCAGTGAGCGATCGGCACTCCTGCATGACGCAACAAAGCGAAGAGGGCGTCCGATGACCGCCCTCTTCGCTTTGTGCCGCAATGGTGGCCGCGATCAGTGCAGAAAGAACCAGAGCACGACGTAGACGACAATCAGGATCGCCGCCACGATCAGCAGGCGGATGAGATCGCGCCGGTGGTACTCCATCTCGGTGCGCACGGAAAACTCCGGTGTCGGATACGACCCGATATTTCGTTCCGCGCCCGCCCGCACACCGGAGCGGCTGGCATTGCGCATTGTGCGCGCGCC
>JALYXG010000683.1 GCA_030947205.1 Chloroflexota bacterium | reverse complement strand
TCGCGCGTGACGTGCCGGGGTCGGTATCCTGAAACGTCCATGCCCTCAGCCCCCAGCATCGCGACAACTGGTGCCGGAACGCGGTCCTCCGGCTCCGTCCCCGCCGATGCAGCGGTGATGGGTAGGCCGCGAAGGGACGCCTGCTGCCGGAAATATGCCGCCGCAATGACACTCTTCGCCGCGCCATGCGGGCAGATAAACAGAATGCTCTTGTTTGTTTCCATCGCTGATAACCCCCTTCGCTTTCAGAGTACGAAAATGTCGAGAACCATCGCGACAAGCCCGGCGATTCCTGCCGCGCCCGCGACGCGGCTCGCCGGTTCATGCCGTGCCGTGACCAGCCCCAACACGAGTGCCGTCACGGCGCACGCCCAAACGCCGGTGCCCACATCCTGCCAACTGAGCCCGATTACCGGGGCGTCCACATTGAGACTGGATGTATTGGAACGGTGCAGGACGAAGTTCCACGCCATCATCCCGGCGGCGGTCGCGACCCCAACGACGATGAACCGCTCATCGCGGCGTGCCCACGACCAGAGCGCCAGTACGGTTGCTGCCAGCAGCCCGGCGACAATGCTGAAGACGAGGATATCTCGTACGGCAAACATGACGACCTCCCTGTGTTCAGATGTCCTCGTCGAGATGCACCGCGACGCGCTTGGTGTAGTGCAGGCGCGGACGTGGCGTCCCTTGTCGTGGTGGCTGTGACGCTACTTTGTTCCCGCAATAGGCGTAAAGCGCGTCGTAGAGCGGCGCAGTTAGCCGCAGTTTCTCGCCATCGTCCGGCACGGAGCGTTGGAAGCCGCGAATCAGTGCATCGAGTCCCGCCGATTCGGGGCGGCGCGTGCGGCTCGGCGGCACGTCTGCGTCGCGGATGATATGGCCCATCTCCACGAGCGCCGGATCGTCGTTCAGTCCGTGCCGTTCGAGCATCACCTCGAAGGTGCATTTCCCGTCCGCGTGGGTGTACTCCGCACCACGCATGTCGAAGGTGTGGCCGTCGAGCGTGGCAGGATCGCTGTCGGGCGCGACGAAGAGGAACAGGGCTTCCGGATCAATGCGCGTGCGGATCAGCCAGGGGCAGGCGGTACGATCAATGTGGAGATTGCGGCGCGTGATCCATTTCATGGCGTCGCTCCGTCGTGTTGATATGCGGCATCGAGGAAGACCGCCAGCGCCTCGTCGCACCGCGCCAGCGCCGCGTCCACCGCTCCCGACTCCGCGCTCTCGAAGTAGTCGCGCGCTCGCACTTGCCCGCTCCACCGCTTCAACTTCTGCAGGTCGCCTTCCAGTTCCTCCAATTCCGCAAAGGTGAAGGCGCGGTGCTCGGTCTCTCGCCGGACGTGATCGAGAAATCCCTGCGCGTCGCCGATGATCTCGCCATACTCGGCAGCGCGGGCGGCGCGGGACTGCTCAATGACCTTCTCTCCACTCCGTTCATCGAGCCGCGCGCCCCGGACAATCGTCGCAGTACCCTCGAACTCCCACACCTTCGCGGCGATTGCTTCGACGGCCGCGACCGTCTCCGCCCGCTCCGGCAGCGCGCAGACGCCATCCCGTAAATAGACGACACCGATCCGCTTTACCTCGCGCCAGATCGCCGCGCGCTTCCGCGAGGGTTCGGCCGGGACACTGTAAATGAGGAGCAGCCAGTGCATACATATTCCTGTGTATCTAACACTCGTTAGATACACAGCCTACTACGTCCGCGTGCGAAGCGCAAGAGGGCGACCGACGGAAAAAAGAGCGGGCCATAATTGGCCCGCTGCATGGAATAATGTAGAGAGATGCTTGGGATTACGCCAGATAGGTGTGAAACCACTGCACGGCGCGCGTCCAGGCATCGGTGGCGGCATTGGCGTTGTAGGCGGGGCGGGTGTCGTTCAGAAAGGCGTGGCCCGCGCCGGGGTAGATAACCATCTCGAAGGTTTTTTCCTGCCGATCCATCTCCGCTTCGAGGGCATTGTACTGCTCCGGCGGGATGCCTTCGTCTTCCTCACCATAAACGGCGAGCACCGGCGCTTTGATGCCGCCGACGAACTCCGGCGTCGGTTGCACGCCGCCACCGTAGAAGGCCGCCACCGCGCCGATCCGCTGATCGCCGGTTGAGGCAGCGGTCAGCGAGAGGCGTCCACCCATGCAGAAGCCGATCACGCCGACCGACTTCGGCTCGACGTCGGGCAGATCGCTGAGGTAGCCAATCGCGCCGCCGATCTCGTGCAGGGCGATCTGCATATTCATTGCCATCACCAGTTTGCGCGCATCGTCCGGCTCCGTCGCGACCTGCTCATGGTAGAGGTCGGGCGCGAGGGCAACGAACCCTTCACGCGCGAACCGCTCCGCAAGGTCCTTGATGTGCGCGTCCAATCCCCACCATTCCTGAATGACGACGATTGCCGGAAATGGCCCGTCGCCCATCGGTCGGGCGAGATAGCCATTCGCTGTATCACCGTTCGAGGCGAAAGAAACACTCGCGGTGCGGATGTCCGATGCGGTCATAGTGCATGCTCCTTGAATCAGTCGTCGGTAGTCAGAAGGCAGCGACGCGGTTGCTTTCCTTTATCGTACTACGCCAATCGCGAATGACCTACTGCATTCCGCGCTTCTTCAGTCGTAATTCTCCCTACTGACCACTGTCTACTCCCTTGCTACGTCAGTACGTGATAAAGAATTCCCGCTGCGCCGCCGCCGATGACGAGCCAGACGGAGTTGACGTGGAAGCGGATCAGCACAACGGCCGTGACGACCGCGAGCAGTGCCGTGAACCAATCCACAACCGCCGCGCGCCCGAGTTCCCACGCGACGCCCGCCATCAGCCCGACCGCCGCGACGTTGACGCCGTCGAGTGCGGCGGCCGTCCACGGCGATTTCCGCAGATGGGGCAGCACCGGGACAGAAAGCGCGACAAATAGAAAGGCGGGCAGGAAGATGCCGAGCGTCGCGACGACCGCGCCTTGAAAGCCGCCGACGAGGTAGCCGATGAAAGTCGCCGTCGTGAAGACCGGCCCCGGCGTGAATTGCCCGACCGCAACGGCGTCGAGCAGTTGCTTGCTCGTCAACCAGCCGAGATGATCCACGAAATCGTTGCGCAAAAAGGCGAGCAGGACGTAGCCGGAGCCGTACAGGGCGGAGCCGATCTTCAAAAAGGTGAGGAAGAGCCGGAGCGGGCTGTACGCTACTGTCGCGCCCGCCGCGACGCCGAAGATCGCCGCTGCCTTCAGCGCAGGCAGCGGTGCAATGCTGTGCGCCGCCCGCCGGACCGTCCCAATGCGCCGTGCGTTCGCGATCAGCATGATGAGGATCGCCGCGCCGAACAGGAGTACGATGACATTGACGCCGAGCAGATAACCCGCGAAAACCGCGACGCCGATCGCGCCGAGCAGGATATTCTTCACCGCCGTCCGCCCCAGCCCCCAGAGCGCCTGCACGACGACGGCAATAATCACCGGCTTGATGCCGTAGAGGAGCCAGACACCGCCCGTCGTCGTGCCGTAGCGCACATAGAGCCATGCGAAAACGAGCACGAGAAACGCGGCGGGCAAGATAAAGAGCGTCCCACCGACAAACAAGCCCGGCCAGCCCGCGCGGGCGTACCCGGAGTGCATCACCGTCTGCGTCGAGGTCGGGCCGGGCACGAGATTCGCCGCGCCGACCATATCGAGGAACCGCTGCTCGGTCATCCACCGCCGCCGCTTGACGACCTCGCCGCGCAGCATCGCGATGTGCGCCGCCGGCCCACCGAACGCTGTCCATCCGAGCCGGAACATCAGCGCCGCTACTTCCCGCAGTCCGCCGGGTGCATCCGCCGTCAATTCTCCGTGCATAGCGTCTGGTGACGGCTCATTCGCGGATTCGGTCGTAGACAACGCCCCCTCCTTCACGTCCATACTGGCGTGTCGAGTATATCCGCGAATCTCCGCGTAGATTAAGCAAATGATGAGGGCATTACCCGGAATACTGACCCGGTAAACTTCCAGCCCCGCTTGTGCGACAATGGCGCGCGGAAGGGTCGCGACAGGGGGCATGGGGGATGTTGGACCTCATTATTCGCAATGGCACGGTGATAGACGGCAGTGGCGCGCCGGGAGTGCGCGCCGATGTTGGCGTGGGCGATGGGCATGTGCTCGTCATCGGCGATCTCTCCGGCATGATCGCCGCGCGCGAGATTGACGCGACGGGCCGTTGCGTCTCGCCCGGCTTCATTGATATTCACACCCATTCGGACCAATCCACGCTCGTTAATCCGCGCATGGAGAGCAAAATCCGCCAGGGCGTGACAACCGAGATCGGTGGGCTGTGCTGCCTCTCGCTCGCGC
>JALYXG010000678.1 GCA_030947205.1 Chloroflexota bacterium | reverse complement strand
ATGAGCACTTTGCCCGTCTTCGCGGTCGTCGCGGCGATAGCGTCGAGGTCGAGCGGGTGAAGGGTGCGGAGGTCGAGCACTTCGACACTGATCCCTTCGCCCTCGACAGTCTGCGCCGCTTCGAGCGCCCAGTGGACGCCGACACCATAGGTGATGACGGAAAGCGTCGTCCCCTCGCGCTGCACCTTCGCCTTGCCGATTGGCACCGTGTAGTCGCCGTCCGGCACCTCGCTCTTATAGCGGCGATAGGACTTCTTGTGCTCGTAGAACATCACGGGGTCCGGGTCGCGGATCGCCGCAAGGATCAGCCCCTTCGCGTCGTACGCAGTGGCGGGGATGACGACCTTCAGGCCGGGGATGTGGCAAAATAGCGCCTCGACGCTTTGCGAGTGATACAGCCCGCCATGCACGCCCGCGCCAAACGGCGAGCGGAAGACGACCGGGCAGCCCCAATCGCCGTTCGAGCGGTAGCGGATGCACGCCGCCTCGTTGACGATCTGGTCGTACGCGGGCAGGCTGTAATCCGCGAACTGCATTTCCGCGATCGGCTTCAGGCCGGAAAGCGCCGCGCCAATTGCGATCCCCGCGATGCCGACCTCCGCAATGGGCGTGTCGAAGGCACGGTACATGCCGAATTCCTGCTGCAAGCCGTCGGTGATCTTGAACACGCCACCTTTGAAGCCAACGTCCTCACCCATCACGACGACGGTTGGGTCGCGCGCCATCTCGTCGTGGATCGCGTCGTGGATCGCATCGGCAATCGTCTTTTCGGGCATTTACGCTTTCCCCTCTTCCGCGTAGATATGGAGACGGGCCTCGCTCGGCTCCGCCGCCGGGGCGGCCTCGGCACGATCCAGCGATTCGCGGATCTCCGCCGTGATCTCCGCCACCATCTCGGCATCGGCATCCTCGGTCAGGGCGCCGCGCTCGACCAGGAAATTGCGCATCCGGGGCACTGGATCGTACCGCTTCAGTTCGTTGCGCATCTCGTCGGTGCGGTAGCGGTCATTGTCGTCCGAAGAGTGGGCGACGAGCCGGACGCAGTTCGCTTCGATCAGCGTCGGGCCGTCGCCCCGGAGGGCGCGCTCCCGCGCCTCGCGCGTCGCGTTGTAGACAGCGATTACGTCCGTGCCGTCAATCAACACGGCGTGCATCGCATACCCCTTCGCGACGCGGTGCGCGACGCCGCCCTCCGGCAGTTCATACTGCTCGGGGACGCTGATCGCGTAGTGATTATTCTCGATGAAGAAGATAACGGGCAGTTTGTGAATGCTGGCGATGGCGGCGGTCTCGTGGAAATCGCCCTTTGCCGTTGCGCCCTCACCGGAATAGGAGATGGCGACGAAATCCTCGCCCTTCACGCGCGCCGCGTACGCCGAACCAACGGCATGCGCCATCTGCGTGGCGACGCTGCTGGAACCGGTCGGCATCCGCCACTGAACGCTCGACGGGTGGTTCGGCAGTTGCCGACCGCCGCTGTACGGATCGTCCCGCTTACCGAAGACGCCGAGGAGCAGATCGTAGGGGGTGAACCCCATCGTCAGGGCGACCGACATGCTGCGGTAATAGGTGTACAGATAATCGCTGCCCCGGTTCATCGCCATCGCGCTGCCGACCTGGGCCGCTTCGTGGCCCTGGCTGGTAATGACGAAGTGGGTCTTGCCCTGGCGGGACAGGATCCAGAACCGCTCCGCGAGGAGACGCCCGGTGACCATCGTCCGGTACATCCGCCTCAGTTGGTCTTCCGACAGATCGCCCGGGTCCGCCAACGCCGCTACCGGCGTCTCCACCACACTGCTCATTCTCGCGGCCTCCTCAACCTTTCGATCAGTACCGCACGCTGTTTTGCGTTACTCCCATTACGGTGAACGTTCCCCGACGTTCGTCCGTGACGCGCTGCAATCTATCATACCACGGTGCGCTTTTCTGCTACATACTCTGCCGCCACCGCGATCAATAGTGCTATGCTGACCGCCGTTATCGAACGCTGGCGGCAGAGCCATGCGACCGCGCCGTGCGGATCGTTGAGCAGGAGGGGATGGGATGGATTCGACGCTCTTTCAGTCACTCGAATGGCGCTGCATCGGGCCGCACCGGGGCGGGCGCGTCGTCGCGGTGGCCGGGCACCCGACCGAGCCGGGGACATTCTACTTTGGCGGCGCCGCCGGCGGGGTCTGGAAGACGACAAACGGCGGCTCGCACTGGGAAAATATCACCGACGGCTTCTTCAAAACCGCTGCTGTCGGCGCGCTGACCGTCGCGGACGCCGACCCGAATGTCATCTACGCGGGTACCGGCGAGACGGCGATCCGCAGCAATGTTTCGCACGGCGACGGCGTCTACAAGTCCACCGATGGTGGCCGGTCGTGGCGAAATATGGGCTTGGCCGCGACGCGCCACATCGGCGACATTGTCGTCCACCCGCAGAACTCCGACCTCGTCTATGTCGCCGCCCTCGGCCACGCGTGGGGGCCGAACGCGGAGCGGGGCGTCTATCGCTCCAAAGACGGCGGCGAGACGTGGGAGTTGGTGCTGCACAAGAGCGACCGCGCCGGGTCGCACGACATTGCGATGGACATGAGCAACCCGCGCGTCATCTACGCGGCGATCTGGCAGGGGCAGCGTTACCCGCACGCAGCGTCGAGCGGTGGCGAGGATTCGGGCATCTGGCGTACGCTGGATGGCGGCGACACCTGGACGGAAGTGACGCGCAACCCCGGTCTGCCGACGGGCGTACTCGGCAAGATCGGCGTCGCCGCCTCCCCGGCGCGGGCGGGCCGCGTCTGGGCATTGGTGGAAGCGGAGGACGGCGCGCTTTTCCGCTCCGACGACTACGGCGACACCTGGGAGCGCGTCTGCGACAACCCGGATTTGCGCCGCCGCCCGTGGTACTACATGCACATCTTCGCCGATCCGCAGGACGCCAACACCGTCTGGGTGCTGACGCTCGGCTGCTGGAAGTCCATTGACGGCGGCAAGAGTTTCGAGGCGATCCCGACGCCGCACGGCGACAATCACGGCCTCTGGATTGACCCGCGCAACTCCCGGCGGATGATCGAGGGGAACGACGGCGGCGCCTGCATCACCTACGACGGCGGGCGGTCGTGGTCCACGATCCTCAACCAGCCGACGGCGCAGTTCTACCACGTCACGACCGACGAGCGGACGCCCTACCATGTCTACGGCTCGCAGCAGGACAACTGGGCGATGCGCCTGCCGAGCATCGGCTTCGAGGGCGCGATCTCATGGAAGGATTACGTCGAGCCGGGCGGCGGCGAGAGCGGCTACATCGCGATCAGCCCGAAGCCGCCCCATCTCGTCTTCGGCGGCGGCATTGGTACCGGCCTCGGCCACGGGCGGCTGATCTCCTGGAACCCGGAGACGGGGCAGAAGCGCAATGTCACTGTTTGGCCGGAAGTCGTCGGTTTCGGCGGCGGGGCGGACACGCTCAAATACCGCTTCCAGTGGACGTTTCCGGTCGAAATCTCCTCGCATGACCCGGATACGATCTATATCGGCTCGAACGTCGTCCACCGCTCGACGGACGAGGGCGTGAGTTGGGAAGTGATCTCGCCTGACTTGACGCGCAACGACCCGGACAAGCTCGGCTCCTCCGGCGGACCGATCACGGCGGACAACAGCGGCGCGGAGATTTACTGCACGATCTTCGCCTTCCGCGAGTCCCCACACGAAAAAGGCGTCTTCTGGGCAGGCTCGGACGACGGCCTGATCCATCTTTCGCGCGATGGTGGCGAGAACTGGGCAAATGTTACGCCGCCCGATTTGCCCCAGTGGGCGATGATCTCGATCATCGAGCCGTCCCCGCACGATAAAGCGACTGCCTATGTCGCGGCGACCTGCTACAAATCTGACGATACGACGCCGTATCTCTACAAGACGAACGACTACGGCGCGACGTGGACGAAAATCACGAGCGGCATCCCGGTGGACGATTTCACCCGCACGA
>JALYXG010000013.1 GCA_030947205.1 Chloroflexota bacterium | reverse complement strand
CTTCGTGCTCTTCGTGCCTTCGTGGTTCATCTCCCAATCCCTAGTCGCCTGCGGCCGCTTTCTGGGCGAGGGCGATGCGATCTTCGCGGACTTCCTTCGGCAGGCCGAGCACGCGCTCGCCGAGGATGTTTTTCTGGATTTCGGACGAACCGGCGTAGATCGTCCCGGCGCGCGACCAGAAGAAGGAGTACGCCCAACTCCCCGCCTCGCCAAAGTCGGAATCCGCGTGCAGTGCGTATTCGGGCGGCAGCCCATCGGTCTGCAAACCGTACGGCCCCAGGATGTCGAGGAAGAGTTCCTGCACATGCTTGTCGAGTTCCGAATAGTGCAATTTCGAGACGGACGCCTCCGGGCCGGGGCGCTGGCCTTTTTCGAGACGGCTGAGGAGGCGGAGCGCGGCGTAGCGCAGTACCTCGACCTCCGCGTAGATTTCGCCCAGTTTCTGGCGGACATTCGGGTCTTCGAGTGCGGGCTTGCCATTGCGCTTGAGCGACTTGCACACCTCGATCATCCGGTCATACATCTCTTGCAGACGCACGACGCGAGACAGGACGTTGCCGCCGCGCTCGTAGGAGAGCGTCGTTTGGGCAATCCGCCAGCCCGCGTTCATTTCGCCGACGAGGTTGTCCGCGACAACGCGCACATTCGTGAAGAAGACTTCGCAGAACTCGCTGCTGCCGCTGATCTGCTTCAACGGGCGCACTTCGACGCCCGGTTGGTGCATGTCAATCATGATGCACGAGATGCCCTGGTGTTTCGGCGCGCTGCGGTCGGTGCGCGCGAGCAGAATGCCCCAGTCGGCGTTGATCGCGCCGCTTGTCCAGATTTTCTGCCCGTTGATGACGAACTCGTCGCCGTCCCGATCCGCGCGGCATTGGAGGCTGGCGAGGTCCGAACCGGAGTTCGGCTCGGAGTAGAGTTGGCACCAGAGTTCTTCTGCCGTCAGGATTTTCGAGACGTGATCGCGCTTCTGATGCTCGGTGCCGTGGTGAATCAGCGTCGGCGCGACGATGCCGATGCCGAGGCCGTTGAGCGAGGCCGGGGCATTCGCGCGCGCCAACTCTTCGCCGACGATTGCCTGCTCCATCGGGCGCGCTTCCTGCCCACCGTACTCCTTCGGCCAGCCCATACCGAGGTAGCCCGCCTCGTACAACGTGCGGTGCCACACTCGCCGCTCATCGAGCGTTTCCGGTCGCTTTTTCGGGATGTTTTCTTCAAGCCAGCTGCGCACCTGCTGACGGTAGGTCTTATCCTCCGTCGTGTAATTGAGGTCCATGTGAATGCCTCCCTGTCCGTTGGTGTGACGGTGCTGCGACGCCACACCGCTGTACGAACGATCCCGTGGATGCGCGCATTTGCCGCTACATCCCTACCTTTGTACAAGACTACAAGGATACGCTACCCCGTTACGGCAAATGCGTCAACACTCCGTGTTGAAAAACTGTGAAACGCCCTCTATCATTGCCGATATGCATACCGCACGTTTGCAACAATACATGAGCATCGCAAACTGGCGGGAGTTGACGAGCGCACTCCCGATGATTTGCCGATCCAAAGCGGTCTGAGCGTCCATTTTGAGGAGCGACACCATTGAAGATTTGCGTTTGTGTCAAGCATGTGCCCGACCCGAATCTGGCGATGCGGGTTGATCCCGCGACGAGGCGGTTGATCCGCGAGAGCGCGAAGTCCATCCTCGACCCCGCCGACGAATACGGCATCGAGGCCGCGCTGCGCCTCGTCGAGCAGCACGGCGGCGAAACCATCGCCGTGACGATGGGGCCGGCCGCCGCCGAAGACGCACTACGCCGCGCGATGGCGATTGGCGCCGATCGCTCGATCCTGATTACCGACGACGCGCTGGCCGGATCGGATGTGGTCGGCACGGCACGGGCGCTCGCCGCCGCGCTCTCCGCCGAATCCCCCGACCTCGTCATCTGCGCCACCGAGAGCACGGACGCCTATAGCGGTATGCTCCCCGGCGCGCTCGCGGCGATGCTTGGCTTGCCGCAAGTGACCTTCGCCCGCTCGATCAGTGTCGAGGGGACGACGATCACCGTCCAGCGCGACACCGAAACGGGTTACCAGACGATCCAAACCGCGCTCCCCGCCCTGCTCACTGTCACCGCGAGCATCGGCGAGCCGCGCTACCCCTCCTTCAAGGGGATGATGGCAGCGAAGAAAAAGACGGTGGATCGGCACGATGTCGCCGCGCTTGGCCTCGATGGCGCGACCGTCGGCGAAGCCGGCGCTCGCGAGCGCGTTCTCACCATCAAGCCGGTCAGCCAGGCCAAGCAGACCCGCACAATTACCGACGATGGCAGCGGCGAAAGCGTCCCGGAAATCGTCGCCTTCCTCAAGCAAATCCAGGTAATTTAGAGAAGTAGTCAGTAGTCGGTAGTCAGGAAAAAAGAGCAGGAACGTAGTGGCTTCCGTTGTCAACTGACTACTGACTTCTGACTACCGACTACTAAGGAGCACATGATGGCGAAGCGGATTTGGGTTTGGACGGATGTGGTGGAGGGCGGGCCGCACCGGCTGTCGCTCGAACTGCTTGTGCCGGCGCGGAAACTGGGCACGGCGGAGGCGGTCGTCCTCCATCCGGCAGGTGGAGATGCCGTAGCGGCATTGGGCGCGCACGGGGCGGCGGTCGTCCATCTCGGCGATGACGCGGCGTACGGTGACTATCTCGCGGAGCCGCAGGCAGCGACACTCGCCGCGCTCATCCAGCAGGAATCGCCCGATCTGATCCTGTTCCCAAGCACCTTCACGGCGCGCGATGTCGCGGCGCGGCTGGTCGGGCAGTTAGGCGCGGGCGTGATCGCCAACGCGGTGGATATCGCGTACGACGGCGACCAACTGACCGTCACCGTCCCCTACGGCGCGGAAACGGTCGGCACGCTGACGATTGACGGTCCCGGCCCACATCTGGTCCAGTTGCGGCCAAAGGCATTTGCGGCGGAAGAAACGGGCGGGCAGGCAGAAGTCCGGCCCGTCGCGATCCCCGTGGACGCGGCGACCTGCCGCGTCAAGGTACTCGAAACCGTCGTGCAGGCGTCCGAGGGGCCGAATCTCGAAGAGGCGGGCATCATCATCTCCGGCGGGCGCGGCATGGGCAAGGCGGAGAACTTCGCGCTGCTCGACGCGCTCGCGGCGAAACTCGGCGGGGCCGTCGGCGCGAGCCGTGCGGTCGTGGATGCCGGCTGGGTGCCGTATTCGTATCAGGTCGGACAAACGGGTAAGACCGTCAAGCCGACGCTCTATATTGCCTGCGGCATCTCCGGCGCGATCCAGCATGTCGCCGGGATGGGCGGCAGCAAGTTCATCATCGCCATCAACAACGATCCCGACGCGCCGATCTTCGAACTTGCCGACCTCGGCATCGTCGGCGACGCCCTCACGATCGTGCCGAAACTGACGGGGTCAATTACGTAGGGCGGTGATTGGCCAGTACAGGATGTGTGGCAGTCAGTGGTGGAGCAGGCTTCAGCCTGCCGTTCCGGGATTGCAGGCTGAAGCTTACTCCACCAATCGACACGCAACGTGGCGCTCTCGGCGCGACCCTGCTACCTCTATTCTGAAAGGAGCGAAATGCCCAGGCTGGCGGTAATTTGGTCCGACGACACGGCGCAGCAACGCCGTTTGATCTACGCGTCGAGCGCAGTTGTCGCGGTCGGCGTTCTGCTGATCGTCGTCGGCGCCATCGCGGAATGGGGCTGGACGCGCATCGTCGGCGCGACGCTGATTACGGTCGGCGGCACGGCGCTCGGTATACTGATCGCCTTTGTGGAGCCGCGCCGCCAGCGGTTGCATGCACGCCTTCGCGCGCAGCGCACAGTCATCGCGATGGTCGCCGCCATCTTGCTTGTCCTGCCGGTCGTGCTCGCACTGGTAGCCGCCTTGATCGGTCTGGTTGCGGGAAGCGGCAACCGGGGTGGTGGCCTGCTGGCAGCGGGGGCAGTGATTGCCCTTTTCCTGCTCGCTGCGACGATTTTCAGCACGCTCATCGCCGTCCGCGCCACCCAGCGCGCCAGTCTCACCTTGCGTGAATCGCCAGCACTACAGACGGGGGAACACGAGTGACGCCGACACGGCAGATCGAATGGAATGTCCAGACGCTCGGGCAGATCGCGGTCTACGCGCTGCTGATTATCCCGATCGGTTTCCTTGCCTATGGCCTCGCGCGCCGCGTACGGATGTGGCGCACGGGCCAGCCGGAAGACCGTTTCAACCAGTGGGGCACGCGGCTTTGGGGCGCGATCACCAAGAGCGTTCTGCATGGCCGGATCGTTCGACGGCGTAACCGCTACGGCGGGTTAATGCACCTGATGATCTTTGTCGGCTTCATCACCCTCCTGATCGGCACCTTTATTGTGATGGTCGAGGACGACATCACGGTGCCGATCTTCCACTACAGTTTCTACCGGGGGAACTTCTATCTCGGCTACAAACTGGCAATGAACATCGCCGGGCTGCTGCTGATCGCGGGTGTCCTGATGGCCTTCTACCGCCGTCTCGTCGTCCGCCCAAAGCAGCAGGACACGAGCGCGGACGATCTCGTCCTGCTCGCCTTTCTCGCTGTTTTGACAGTGCAGGGGTACGTGCTCGGCGCGCTCCGGCTTGGTGTCCAGCACGACGCATGGGCGGGGTGGTCGTTCGTTTCGTATGCGCTTGCGATTCCGTTGCGCGGTTTGTCGGACGGCTGGCTGAAGGCACTCCATCAGATCAACTGGTTCAGCCATTTCGCGACGACCTTTGCCTTTCTCGCGTACTTCGCCTACAGCAAGATGATCCACCCCTTCACGAGCCTTGTGAATGTCTTCTTCCGGCGGCTCAAGCCGATGGGTGAACTGACGCCGATCGCGAATCTCGAAGAGGCGGAATCATTCGGCATCTCGAAGCTGGAAGACTTCACCTGGGCGCAACTGATGAACCTCGACGCCTGCATGCATTGCGGGCGTTGTTTGGAATACTGCCCGACCTTCGCCACGGACAAGCCCCTTCGCCCGCGCGATCTGATCCTGGAGATCGGCGGCTACATGGCGGACAGCGGCGGCATCTTCTCCGGCGAACTCGGCGAGGGCGAGAACTCAGCGCGCTTCCGCTGGGGCGAAGGGCCGGAGCGCGAGTTGATCGGCGGCGTTGTCAGCACCGAAGAACTCTGGGACTGCACGACCTGCGGCGCGTGCATGGAGCAATGCCCCG
>JALYXG010000649.1 GCA_030947205.1 Chloroflexota bacterium | reverse complement strand
GAATTCGCTCCACATCTCGTTTGTCGCAGCGATCAGGATGTCGTGGATCACCTTTTCGCGCTGGCGGCGGGGCTGGCATCGCCGGTACTGGGCGACAGCCAGATTCTTGGGCAGGTGGGCGATGCGTACGCCGCCGCACAGCGAGCGGGCGCCGCAGGGCCGGTACTCGCGGCCCTCGTCCAGCGGGCGATGCATGCCGCGAAGCGGGTCCACAGCGAAACGACGCTCAACCGGCGCGTCTCTGTCGGCTACACGGCGGCGGCGATTGCGCTGCGGTCGGTAGACACACCGCAGCCTGCGGCGCTGATTCTCGGCGCGGGGCAGATGGGGCAGCGCGCGGCGTGGTATCTGCACAAGCACGACGCCGGGCGCATCCTGATCGCCAATCGCAACCCCGACCGCGCCCGCGATCTCGCCGCTCGCGTCAATGGCGAGGTCGTGCCGTGGGAACGGTACACCGACGCCTTCGCGCGGGTGGACATCGTCATTGCCGCGACTGCCGCGCCCGATGCGGTCGTGCGGGTACACGATGTCGCGGCAGCGATGCGCGAGCGGCCCGATCGCCCGCTTGTCTGCGTGGACCTCGCCGTGCCGCGCGACATCGAGTCGGCGGTTGCCGACCTGGCAAATGTCTGCATCTCGACGGTGGACGACCTCGCGACCCTCGTGGATGCCGATCAGGCGAAGCGGGAGGCGGAAATCCCGCGTGCGGCGGCAATCCTCGCGGAGGGCAAGGCCGATTTCGCCCGCTGGCAGTCCGCGCGCGCTGTCACGCCGATCATCAGCGCGATGCGGGAAGAAGCGGAGCGCATCCGCACCGCCGAACTGCGCCGCTTCCTCCAGCGGGACGGGCAGGATGCCAGCGACACCGCACGGCTCGACGCGCTAACGAAGGCAATTGTCAACAAACTGCTGCACCACCCGACCGTCCGCCTCAAGGAGATGTCCGTATCGCCCGAACATCAGCAGTACGCCGCTGTCGCGGGCGATCTTTTCGGCGTTGGGGAAGTGGGCAGTGGATAGTAGGTAGTGAGCAGTTGGAAGCGGAAGGATCGGCGTGTTATTTTCTGCTCACTGTCCACTGCCCACTTGCGACTGAAAGGAGTACGAATGAGTACGATAACGCAGACCCGTTCGGACGAACTGTTTGCCGAGGCGCAGCGGGTGATTCCTGGCGGCGTCAACTCGCCGGTGCGGGCATTTCGCGCGGTCGGCGGACATCCGCGCTTCATCGAGCGGGGTGAAGGGGCGTATCTCTACGATGTGGATGGGCAGCGGTACATAGATTACGTGCTCTCGTGGGGGCCGCTGATCCTCGGCCACGCGCACCCCGATGTTGTGCGCGCGATCACCGAGCAGGCGGCGAAGGGGACGAGTTACGGCGCGCCGACCGCGCTGGAAACGCAACTGGCGGAGATGGTCGTCGCGGCGATGCCCGCTATCGAGATGGTTCGCTTTGTCAACTCCGGTACGGAGGCAACGATGAGCGTCCTCCGGCTCGCCCGCGCGGCGACGGGGCGGAGCAAGATCATCAAGTTCGAGGGCTGCTACCACGGTCATGCGGACTTTCTACTCAGCAAGGCCGGATCGGGCGTCGCAACGCTCGGGTTGCCCGATTCGCCGGGCGTGACGCCCGCCACCGCCGCCGACACGCTCACCGCGCCCTTCAACGACCTCGCGGCAGTACAAACACTGTTCGCGGATCACTCGGAAGCGATTGCCGCCGTGATCGTCGAACCCGTCGCGGGCAACATGGGCGTCGTGCCACCCGAGTCGGGCTTTCTGGCAGGCTTGCGCGCGACGTGCGACGCGGCAGGTGCATTGCTCGTCTTCGACGAGGTGATGACGGGCTTCCGCGTTCACCCCGGCGGCGCGCAGGCGTTGTACGGCGTGCGGCCCGACCTGTGCGCGCTCGGCAAGGTAATCGGCGGCGGCCTACCGGTCGGGGCATACGGTGGGCGGGCCGATCTGATGCGGATGATCGCGCCGAGCGGCCCGGTCTATCAGGCGGGCACGTTGAGCGGCAACCCGCTGGCGATGGCGGCCGGGATCGCGACCCTCACCGCCCTCCAGCAGCCCGGCGTCTGGGACGAATTGGAGCGGCGGACAGCGATGCTCGCGGACGGTATGCGGGCGGCGGCGAAAGCGGCGGGCGTCCCGTATTATGGCACGCGCGTCGGCACGATGTTCTGCGGCTTCTTCACGAACGAGCGTGTCCGCGACTACGCGACCGCAAAGACGAGCGACACGGCGATGTTCGGCCGCTTCTTCCACGGCATGCTGGACCGAGGCATCTACCTCGCACCGTCGCAGTACGAGGCGGGCTTCATCTCCCTCGCCCATACCGACGCCGAAATCGCCCAGACGATTGAAGCGGCACGCGAAGCCTTCGCAGAAAGCGTCGCGTCATAGCCCGCATTTGCAATGGTGGAGCAGGCTGATGAAAATCAGCAAATCACACCGGTAATCGGGTGGGGCAGGTTTCCGGGTGCCCTCCGGGCGGCATGACAGGCTCACAGGTTGAAAACCTGTGCCACCGAGCCAGTACCGAGTTCAGTTGCTCAGGTTCATCAGCCTGCCGTCCGGGGAGTGCAAGCTGAAACTTGCTCCACCGATATTTCCTCTACACCTTGGTGCCCGATAGCCATTCGGCAATCGCGATCCAGTGCGGCGAGATGCGCCCGTGGTCTTCGAACGACCAGAGGGAGGCGAGCACGGCCTGGGCAACGGCCCAGCCACGTATCCGCGCACGGTCGAGGTCGAGTTCGTCCGCCAATTGGGCGATGCGGCGGGCGAGGATACGCGCGGGCTGGGGCATGGTGAAGAGTTCAGCCGGATTGCGGAGCAGCGCGCCGGTATCGTAGGCGGGTTCGCCGACCACTCCCTTCGGGTCAATGGCGAGCCACGGTTCGCGATCTGCCTGCAAGATATTGTCGTGGTGCAGGTCGCCGTGCAACAGCACCGGATCGGCCTGGGAAACGAGCAGTTCCGCGAATAACCGTGCGGCTTCGTTCGCCAACGTGGCAGGAATCGGGCCGGGCGCGTCGGCAAACCGCGCCTGATAGCGGCCGATCCCCGCCGCCCAGTCGGCAATCGTCGGGAAGGGGTGGTCGGACGGCACGGGTCGCCATAACCGACGCATCACCGACGCGGCGATGGATGTCGCCCGCACGTCGTCTTCCATTGCGCGCAGTGGAACGCCCGGTACAAGGCGTTCGAGGAGCATCACGCCCGCTGTCGGTTCCGCTTCCAACAACCGCACCGCCCCCCGGCCAGCAAAGAGGAGAAGCGCCTCCGACTCTCGGACGAATGCCTGATCCGGGAAGCATGCTTTGAGGACAACTGCTGTGCCATCTGCACGCGTGGCGGGCGAAGCGTAGTTGTAGGAAAGGTTCGGGAACGGCGGCTCGATGACGAGCGACCACCGCTCACCGCACGCCGCGAGCGTCGCGGGCAAGCGGTCCGCCCACGCGCGCCCGGCTTTGCCATGAACGTCTATCGCCTTGCGAACGAGCGGCTCGGGTATCGTAAACACGCGGCGCTCCCTTACCGTGTCGCAATCTCCGCGAACCCTATCATAGATGGCTTGTGCAGTTGAATGCATTTTTCTTCGTGGTAGCTCCTGACGAAATGTGTGACGCCGGTCATACATGGGGCGCAGGGCAATCTACAGGCCACGCCGCCGCCGTACTTCGAGGTAGCGGCACGACACATGTTCGGCGGTGATACACTATCGGCGGCAAGGGAATTCGGGCGGCAGACGAGCGGACGCACATGCATATCCCACGACGACATACTGAGAGCAT
>JALYXG010000645.1 GCA_030947205.1 Chloroflexota bacterium | reverse complement strand
ATTGTGCGTGCGGCGGCAGAGCGGTAAGCGAACCTCCCGACTGGACTGACATCCGGACATAACTCGGTTTTCCCGGTGGTGTCGGGCTTTAGCCTGCCACAGCGAGGGCCAGGCTAAAGCCCGCCACCACCGGGAAAACCGAGTTATGTCCGGATGTCAGGCCAGTCGGGAGGTTCGCTTACCGCTCCGCCGCCGCACGCACAATCGTCGCGAATTCGTCGGCCCGCAAGCTCGCGCCGCCGACAAGCGCGCCGTCAATCTCCGGCTGCGCCATCAATTCGGCGGCGTTGCGCCCGGAAACGCTGCCGCCATACTGGATGCGGAGGCCCTCGGCGGTCGGCGCGCCATACATGTCCTCAACTGCTTTGCGGATCAGGCCGCAGACACGATTCGCCTCCGCGGCGGTCGCGGCGCGGCCCGTGCCGATTGCCCAGATCGGCTCATAGGCGACGATGACATTGAGTGCGTCCTCGGTCGAAACACCCGCGAAGGCCGCGCGCACCTGCCCGCTCACAAACATGTCCGTTTCGCCCGCTTCGCGCTCCTCGGATCGCTCGCCGACGCAGCAGATCGGGCGGATGCCGTGCCCGAGGAGCGCGTGGACCTTCTTGTTCACCGTCTCGTCCGTTTCCCCGAAGAGCGCGCGCCGCTCGGAGTGGCCGACGATGCAGTACTGCGCGAGGTCCTTGAGCATCAACGCCGAGACTTCGCCCGTGAACGCCCCTTCATCCGCCCAGTAGCAATCCTGCGCGCCGAGCAGGATCGGCGTCTCCTCCAGATATTCCGCGACGGCAAGCAGCCACGGAAACGGCGGGCACAGCACAACCTCCGCGCCCTCGACATTGTCGAGTTCGTCCATCAACGCCTCGACAAGGTCCATCGCGCCGTCATAGGTCTTGTGCATCTTCCAGTTACCCGCAATAATCGGCATCCGCATGCGCTCACTCCGTTCGCTTCAGCAATGAGCAACGAGCAATGAGTGGGCCGTGCCGCCTCATTGCTCGTTGCTCATTGCCCATTGCTCATTACTTCTCTTTCAATGCTTCGACACCCGGCAGCGTCTTGCCTTCGAGGAATTCCAACGATGCGCCGCCACCCGTCGAGACGTGGGTGATCTTGTCGGCAACGCCTGCTTCTTCGATGGCGGCGACCGAATCCCCGCCGCCGACGACGCTCACTGTCCCCTTCGCCGAGGCATCCGCGACAGCGTGGGCGAGGGTGATCGTGCCCCGCGCGAAGGCAGGGACTTCGAACATCCCCATCGGGCCATTCCACAGCACGGTGCGCGCGCCCCGGACGACGCTGCCGTAGTACGAGGCGGTCATCGGGCCAATGTCGTAGATCGCGTCGTCCGGCCCGACCGCGTCAATGTTCACCGTGCGCGTTATCGGTTCCGGCGCGTGTGCGCCGAGCAGTTCCTTGGCGCTTTGGGTCGAAACGACGGCATCCGTCGGCACATGCAACCCGACGCGACGCGTCGAGGTACGCGCGAGTAGGTCGTGCGCCGTGGCGACAGCGTCCGGCTCGACGAGTGACTTGCCGACGGTATAGTTCTGCGCGAGCAGGAAGGTATTCGCCATGCCGCCGCCGATGCAGAAGCCATCCACCTTGCCCATCAGATTTTCGATCACGCCGATCTTGTCCGATATCTTCGCGCCGCCGAGGACAACGATGAAGGGCCGCTTCGCCCCGGCCAGCAAACCGCCGAGCGCGTCCAGTTCCTTTTCCATCAGCAAACCGGCATAGGCGGGCAGCAGGTGCGCGACGCCTTCTGTGCTCGCGTGGGCGCGGTGCGCGGTGCCGAAGGCATCGTTGACATAGAGATCACCGAGTGCGGCGAGTTGCGCGGCGAACGCGGGATCGTTCGCCTCCTCTTCGGGGTGGAAGCGCAGGTTTTCCAGCAGCAGCACGTCGCCCGGCCTCGCCGTCCGCACCGCCGCTTCCGCTTCTTCGCCGACACATGCATGCACGAACCGCACCGGCCTGCCGAGGTATTCCGCGAGCACGGGCGCGACGGGTTTCAGGCTGAACGCCGGGTCCACCTTGCCCTTCGGGCGACCGAGGTGCGACATCAGCACGACGACCGCGCCCGCGTCGAGCAGATAGCGGATCGTTGGGATCGCCGCCGTGATCCGCGTCGTGTCCCCAACGATGCCGTCGCTCACCGGCACATTGAAATCCACCCGCACAAGCGCCCGCTTCCCCGCAAGGTCGGCGGGCGGAATATCGCGGATCGTCTGCTTGTTGATCGCCACGCGCGCTCCCTTCGGTCGCAACGGAAGGACTAAGGACTGAGGACTAAGGACTAAGCAACGAAGATCAGCCTCACTGCTCGATTCTCAGTCCTCGTCTCCACGCGAACGACGCGTGGGCGCATGCCTTTGTCCTACTTAGTCCTTCGTCCTCAGTCCTCAGTCCTCCCCTTTACCAGCCGCCCTTTTCCGCGATCATGTTCGTTAGGTCGGCGAGGCGGCAGGAGTAGCCCCACTCGTTGTCGTACCACGCGACAACTTTCACCATGTTCCCGCCGACAACGAGCGTCGAAAGACTGTCGAGGATGGCGGAGCGGTCGTCCTGCTTGTAGTCCATCGAGACGAGCGGTTCGTCGCTGTAGCCGAGAATGCCGAAGAGCGGGCTATCTTCGTTTTCCGCCGCTTCCAGAAAGGCATTGTTCACTTCCTCGACGGTCGTGTCCCTCCCGGTCTCGACGGTCAGGTCAAGGAGCGAGACGGTCGGCGTCGGCACGCGCAGCGCGTAGCCGTCCAGTTTGCCCTTCAGTTCGGGGATGACGAGCGAGAGCGCACGGGCGGCGCCGGTCGTCGTCGGGATAATGTTCTGCCCGGCGCTCCGAGCGCGACGGAGGTCCTTGTGCGGGCCATCGAGGAGGACCTGATCGCTCGTGTACGAATGGACGGTGACCATCGTGCCCTTGACGATCCCGAAAGCGTCGAGGAGCACCTTCGCGGTCGGCGCGATGCAGTTCGTCGTGCAGGAACCGTTGGAAATGATGTTGTGCTGCGCGGGATCGTATTTCTCCTGGTTGACACCGAGGACGAGCGTGATGTCCTCGTTCGTGGCGGGGGCGGAAATAATGACTTTCTTCGCACCGCCATTCATGTGCGCCTTCGCCTTGGTGGCGTCTGTGAAGAAGCCGGTGGACTCGATGACGATGTCCACACCGTAATCGCGCCACGGGATGTTGCCGGGGTCGCGCTCGCTGAAGACGTGGACCGAATTGCCATCCACGATCAGGTCGCGCTCGCTGACCTCGATCTCCTCTTCGGAGATGCCGTAGGTAGAATCGTACTTGTACAGGTGGGCGATGGTGTGGAGGTCCATCAGGTCATTGACCGCGACGATTTGCAGCAACCCATCGGGGTTATCGTCGTCCGGCCCATACCCGCCGTAGATCGTCTTGAAGACTTGCCGTCCGATCCGACCGAAGCCGTTGATGCCGACCTTGACTACCATCGCCGCCCTCCTCCTATCCGAACCCAGTGTTCGCCGTACTAATCTATCGCACGCGGATCACGAAAACCCGTGTAGGCGCTCAGCATACCTTACCGGAGGGGATAGACGCGACCCCAGGACGAAGCAATGAGCAACGAGCAACGAGCAATGAGGGGAATGCCCCCGACCTCATTGCTCATTGCTCATTGCTCGCCCGCCGGACCGATGAATGCCTGGACCTTTTCGAGCAGGTCTTCGAGCAGGAAGGGCTTTTCGAGGACGGCGCACCCTTTCTCGCGCAGGTACGCTTCCTTCTCGCGGATGCGCGACGTATCCGCCGAGCAGATAATGACGGGAATGTGCGCGGTCTCGGGGTCGAGGCGCATCAGTTCAAGGACCATCCAGCCCGTATCAGGGTGCTCCATGCGAATATCGAGGA
>JALYXG010000614.1 GCA_030947205.1 Chloroflexota bacterium | reverse complement strand
CGACGCCCCACTGCCCCGCCGCTGTCGTTTTCGACCCTGCGCGCGGCAACACGTATCGCGGGATCAAGGTGACGAACAACACGATCACCGCCGCCACGAACCTGCCCCTCATCCTGCCCCCCGGCGCCGCGCGGTAGCGATCGCCACCACCTGAGGTCATCACTTCCTGCCCGTACGGGTCGTAGCCGTACCGCGCTTGGAGGTTTCCGCCGCCGTCCACCAGCCCGACCACGCTGCCCAAGCCATCGGACAGGTAGTAGTACATCGCGGTCGGGGTGCGCTGGCTGATGAGGTGGCCGCCCGGCGTGCGAGTGTAGTAGGTCGTCGCCCCACCCTTCGTCTCACTCCCCAACCCCCATCGCCGTGGTGACGTACGTGCTGCCCCCCGCACTCGTCCGCTCCCCCTGCCCGTCATCCAAGTAGCCGATGGGCGTGAGTGTCCCGTTCAGCCCCGTGATGCTGATCGTCTGGTTGTGGCTGTTGTAGGTGCGCGATTCCCCCGCGCTGCTCCCGCCGGCCTAAGATGTAAAAGGTAGTGTGACAGTAAAAGACCAAGGCCCACGCAGCGGTTCGAGTTCGATTAATCGCCCTCGTGACCGCGTGCCGGGGCGCTTGGGTTCCTCCCATTTCTCTCGCACGATCGCTTCTATCTCGATGCGTAACTCGCTGGCACGGGGATCAAGGGCCGGGCTGAAGATCATCAGGCGGCGAATGACCGTGCGTCCATCCGCGGTTATGCGGCTACCCCACCAACGACGCGACTCATAACGATCACCGACATTGTCCGTGACTGTGAGCAACAAATGAATATGATCGACCAGTTCAGTTGAGATGCGAGGGAGTGAGACGAGAAAGTCAGCGGTACATCCAGTGCCGCTAGGTACGATTGAGAGCAGCGTAACGGTCACATCACCGCATATTTGCGAGTCCCAAGCGGAGGCGGTATTGCCGTCGTTGGCAACCAGTGATGATTCGTCATTTCCCTGTTGACCCACCGCGACGCCCTCCATCCACTTCTCGCCTCACGCTGTTTCGCGTAGTGTTGCACTATCGTCACTAACGCCAAAGTCGAATCCACACGAGAGGCAACCCTCCCATGTGTCGCCACGACCCGGACGGATGTGCTATCACGAACTAGTTAGTGACGGGCGAAGATCATCGCGCCAGGGCCGTTGTAGACGAGGTCGTAGCGGTAGTCGGCGGTCAGCGACGAGGCGATGGGATAGACGCCCTCGGTGTTGCGGACATAGACGTAGTCGAATGAATCCCCGGTGATGATGGACCAGCGATCAATGCACGTCGAATCCTGCCAGGTGCAGGACTGCAACTGGTCGTGCTTCCAGATCTGAATCTGGAACATCCGATCCGGCGTCCACTCGTACCCCTGCGGCGTGGCGAGGCTGATGCGGTTCGAAAGGGTGGGAAACCACTCGGATTCGTCGTCGCTCGGCCAGATGCCCTTGCCGCTGACGACAAGGAAGCGGCTCCCTGCCGGTGTCTCGTGCGCCACCCACTGCATCGCGTCGCGCTCGTCGCGCGTCAGGCTGGTGAGAGCGGGGAGGTCGCCGGAAACATTCGCGCTCGTCGTCATGGCGCCCCAGGCGGCGTACCAGATCAGGAAGCCACAAACAAGCGTGGCGGGCCAATGGCGAACGACTGACGCCCCCATCCGCCGCCATTCGCTCGCACCATCGAGTGAGAGCGCGATCTGCCGACCATCCGGGAGTTCGCCCATCGCCCGATTGAGGGCGGGGATGACCATTTCGGCGATGCCGACGCCCGCGCACAAGGCGACCGGAATCGTCGTGAAGGTGTTCGCGGCGCGGTTATCGAGCAGGACGATGACGAGCCACCAGATCGGCAACGCGGGCAAGATGTACTCGCGCCGCTGCACCGAGGCGAGGGAGCGGACGACGAGGACGAGCGCGCCGAGCAGACCGAAGCCGCCGAGCAGCCAGAAGTACGGCTCGTTCGTGCCGAGGCCAAAGACGTGGATCATGTTGCGGATATTCTGCCGGTCGGCAGGTCCGGTGAAGATAGATGAGCCGGTCTGATTGGCTGCCTGGAAGGGCGCGAGGCCATGGTAGGCGACGACAGTGATCAGCCACGGCGCGACGATGATCGCCGTCCCGGCGGCGACCAGGGCCGCGTGGATCACCCCCGTGCGGTGCGCGCCGTAGCAAACAAAGAAAATGACCATCGTGTAGGCGAGGAATTTCCCCGTTTCAATATGGCTGAGGATCGTTAGACCGGAGAAAAGCGCGGTCGGGAAGACGAGGCCGACCTCCTCCCGCTCGTACATCTCGTGTACCGTATATAAGGCGAGCAGGGCAAACAGGAAGCCGAAGGCGCGCGTCATGCCGCCACCCATAATCAGCCAGATGAAACTGCGCGGGATGAGCGCGAAGGCGAGCAGCGCTGCCAGCACGGCGGGCTTCGACTTGAGGACGGAGCGCGCGAGGAGGAAGAAGGCGAGCATCGTTGCCGTCACGACGAGAAAGGGCAGGAAGCGAAAGAGATTCGTCAGGCTGATACGGGTGATGTCGTTCACCAGCGCCGCGACGTAGAGGCCGAAGGGCGAGTAGGTGAAGGGGATATCCGCCGCATTGTACGAGGTGACGGCGGGCAACTGATAATGCGCCCGCTGGAGGTCCTGCACCATCGTGAAAAAAAGCCCGCCATCGTTGAGCGGGAAGTCATGTGCAAAGGTGCGGGCGGCGCGAATATACGTGCCGAGGGCGACCGCCGCGCCGACGGAGACGGGATACACGAGGCGCGCAATCTCGACGCGCGGTCTTTTTTCCAGGATGGTTGTGACAACAGCCGGCCTGCGTACCGTTTCAAGCATGTCCCGCGACTCCTTCGGCCCACGTTCACCGCACGTTCCCTGCCACCACTCACAGGCGGAGAGGGAAACTGCGTTGCTACTCATTACGTTGCACACCGTGCAAACCGTCGGCGTTGACCGCCAGCGAATCTACGTGTTCTGTGCCGCAGGTGAACGCGGGACGCGTCCCCAGAACAACGATCCATTGTGCGTGCTGAATCATTGATCGTCAACTGTCGTAGCCAACCATAGGCAACGGCTATAGCACTGCCATCCAGTGACCGATCATTCGAACCGTCAAGACGCCAGGACGCCAAGAAGAGGAGAAAGAGGAGAAGACTTCTTGTTTCCTATCTTCTTAGCGTCTTGGCGGTTCAATTTATCGGTCACGGTTCTCATATACTGGTCAGGCGATCAAGGATTGAGATGGAAGGGAGCGGCGCGATGGCGGAGCGGGCGAATGACTCACCGAACGGGCGGGAACTGATGCTGGCGGACCTTTCGTGGCCGGAGGTGCGGGAGATTCGGGAGCGGGTGGAGGTGGTGCTGTTGCCGATCGGCTCAAATGAGCAGCACGGGCCGAACCTCGCGGTCAGCATGGACATTATCGGGGCGACGGAGTTCTGTCGCCGTGCGAGCAGATTGGCCTATCCGCGTTTGCTCGTCGCGCCGGGGCCGCCGTGGGGTGTCTCGTTCCACCACATGAATTTCCCCGGCACGATCACGCTGGAATCCGACACGTTCACGCAGGTACTCGTCGAGATCGTCGGGTCGCTCCGGGAGCATGGCTTCCGGCGGTTTATGATCGTCAACGGCCACGGCGGCAATACGAACGCGATGGGCACGGCGTGCGCGCGCATCCACGAGGAGCTGGATGTCACCTTCATCGGCGCGGCGTCGTACTTCTCGTTCGCGGACAAAGATGTAAACGAGCGGTTCGGCATCACGGGGATCACCGGGCACGCCTGCGAGATGGAGGTGTCGGCAGCGATGTATCTCGCGCCCCGGATCGTCAAGCATGATGCGCTCGCCGCCGGGGAGATGACCGACCTAACCTACGGCTTCCGCAATCGGATGCAGCGGTACAATGTCACCGTCCCCTTCCGCTTCGACGAGTACACGCGCAACGGCTGCCTCGGCGACGCACCCGCGAACGCCTCGCTCGAATACGGCACTGCGATGATGGAGAGTGCGCTCGCGAACTTCGTCGCCTTCACCGAAGAGATCGTCACCATCTCGCCGCGTGAGGACGAAGACTGAAGCGCTAACGGGGAGTGTCAGCAACAGAGCCGTAGCCACCTGCACGCCACAAACAGACGATACATCGTCGCCTTCAGAGACGATGGTTTGCCTCAAAATCTCAAGAAGACGCAATCCATCGGCGGAATATCCGACAAAGGTCAGGCACATGTAGAGCAAAAGCGGGGCGTGGCACGATGCCACGCCCCACTTTTTCGCCTGTCTACCTCGGCTGAGGATTATCCGTCGCCGAGGCGGCGGACGAAGTAGGCAGGCAGGCCGGTGGACGGACCGGTCGTCGAGGTCGTTGGCGCGCTGCTGCCAACGTTACCGCCCGGGCCGCTGGAGTTGCCAGTGCCGGAACCGACGGGGCCGGTCACCGCAGGCGGATTACCGGTCGGCGGTGCTGCGACCGATGGCGCGGCAATGGATGGCGCGGCGACTGATGGCGCGGCGGGTGCGACCGCTGGCGCCGGTGCTACACCGGCAGCGGTGACGACGACCGAGGCGTGCATGTTCGGGTGAACCGTGCAGAAGTAGGTGAAGGTGCCGGGCGTGCTGAAAGTGATCTTCCCGGACTGGCCTTTTTGCATGATGCCGGTATCGAAAGTGAAAGTGCTACCGGGATCGCTCGTCGCGCTGTGCGGCGCGGTGTCCTGATTCGTCCAGACGACTGTCGTCCCGACCGGGATGGTCAGCGGCGTCGGGTCGAACTTGAAGTTCATGATGTTGACCGAAACATCGGCGGAAACCGCCGTCGCGAGATGGATGCTGAGTAGCCCCGCGATCAGAAACGCGAGCAACGTCCCCCAAAGCGCGCGATGATACCGTCGGACCTGTCCAATGGCCTGCATACGTCCCCTCCTGTTTCCTTGCACACCGACCATCGGTGTGCCCCCGTGGAACCCAATCCGCATTAACTATTACGGCTGATTGAGTCTGATCGGATTGTACTCAAGAAGCAAGGAGAATAAAGAGGAATCGGTGAGCGATTTCCGCTATTAACTTGAACTGGCGAGATCTGGCGCGACAATACGCTCCAACACCACCGTGATACACTCGTGCGGGGACGAGACATGGATGGGGAGGGAGGGATATGACGCACGCAAGGACGCGGCCGAAGAAACTCCTCGCCCTCGTGGACGATCTGATGTTCGCCTCTCGGATCGAGGGGACGCTGCGCGCGAGCGGCTATGATGTGCGGGTCGCGCCGGTTGCGGTGGCCACAGCGGCAGTCGCGCGGGAATGGGAGCCGGACGTGATCGTTGTCAATTTCGGCGCGCCGTTCCAAGCGTGGGAGGGCGCGATCCGGGCAATGCGGTCGGAACCGTCGCTCGCAACAACGCCGCTCCTCGCCTTCGGCCCGCACGTGGACACGGCGGGGCGCGCGGCGGCGACAGCGGCAGGCGCATCGCGCGTCGTCACGAATGGCGCGTTCTTCAACCGGATGCCGGAGGTTGTGGCAGCGTTGTTGGGGGATGTAGCCAGTAGCCAGTAGTCGGTAGTCGGTAGTCAGATGGGAACAGACAGATAGTTCTCCAATTCGTGGGCGGATAACTGCGCCATCGTTGTCGGTTTTCTGACTACTGATTACTGGCTACTGACTACTGCACAGGAGGTACGGATGCAGTTCGTAGATAGCGCATGGTTGGCGGCACATCGGGCGGATGGGAGCGCGATCGCGGTGGACACGCGGACGACGCAGGAGTATGCGCAGGGACACATCCCCGGTGCGGTTTCGGCGTATCCATACGGGGCGCAGGCGATTTCCACCCCGGCGGGCGATGCGCAGTTCCGGGCGTATGTCGTGGAATACATGGCAAATCTCGGCATCACCGGCGATGAAACGGTCGTATTTTATGCGATGAAGAATGAGACGACCGACGCGCGCGGCCTGTGGACGGCCCATTTCGCCGGCTACGAGAACGCGGCGCTGCTCGGGGGTGGGCTGCAACAATGGCTGGCGGAAGGTCGCCCGGTCTCGCAGGAACAGGACAATGCACGCCAGCGGGTCGCGTTTACCCCACACTGGAACGAGGCAACCTTCGCCACGGCGGACGAGGCGGCGGCGGCGAGCGACAACCCTGCGGTTGTGCTGCTCGATGTCCGCTCCGAGGGGGAGCATACCGGTAGCACGCAGGGACGCTACGCGGGCGTCAATCCCCGCCTCGGTCGCATCCCCGGCTCGGTCTGGATCGAATGGACCGAACTCGCCAATGCCGACGGGACATACAAATCGCCCGACGAGGTCCGCGCGCTGCTGGCGGAAAAGGGCGTGACGCCCGACAAGGAAGTGATCACCTATTGCCAGGGCGGTGGCCGGGCGGCACATTCATACGCCGCCTTGAAGAGCGCGGGGTTCAATGATGTCCGGCACTACGTCGGCTCCTTCGGTGACTATTCCCGCCGCCCCGATCTGCCGATTGACAAAGATGCCGACGCCGACTGAACAATCGAGCGGATAGGGCGCGCCGATCTATCCTGCTTCGCATCATGCCCCGCGCTGCTCCCCCGCCTCGTGCCCGTCCGCTTCGCCGATCATGACGACCCGCACGCCGACCGGGCGGTCGAGGATTTTGCCGAGAACGATGGTCAGGTCGGCGAGGTGCTGGCGTTCCAGCCGCTCGCGCTGCACGCGGTTGCGCGCCCCGATCACCACCGTGCCGTCCGTGTCTATCGTGAGCAATTCGGCAGGGCGGACCCAGACCGCGAACGTCGCGCCGCTCATCCGGCCCTGCAAATCCTGGAGCGCCATCGCCCAGACTTGCCGAGGGGTCGGCCCTGTCGCGGAGAGCGGCACCGACGCCGATTGCGATCTATCGGGCGTTTCGGCCCGTTCCACGGGTCGCGACGGCGCATCGGGACGCTCGGAGCGAGGCGGTTCCGGCTTCTCTGTCGGCGGGGCGGGCGTGTTCGCGACCGGGACCGTTGGGAACGATCCAGACGCGGACGGGGCGGGCCACGACCACGGTGTCCCGGTTTCACTGATAGGCGGAGAGTATACCTGGGTGGACTGTTGTACCGGGTGCGCGGATGGCACGGACGGCGCAGGCGGCGTGGAAAGGCGCGTCGCCTGGAAGACGACATCCACGGTGCGGCCGAGCGCCTCGCTCATCCGACGGCTGATGAGGCCACGATACGAGGCAAGTTTGAGGGCGGTATCCGCGCCGGGCACGACGACGATGACGCGGTCATGCTCGATGGTCGTCACCCGCGCGCCGATGAACCAGCGTTCCAGGGCGTCGGGGTGCAACACGCCTTCGAGCCGCCGCATCACCTGCTCCCACAGGCGACGCGCTTCGGCCTCGGTCGTCGTTGTGTCGGCCGTCGTGGCAGGCGGGGCGGACGCGTAACCGATCTCCGGCAGGGTCGGCAACGGCGCGGAATCGGTGATCCCAACAGGGGGAGCGGTGACTGGTGGTTCCCCACTCATCGTCGGCATCGGCCAGATCGGGGGCGACATGTGGACGGTGGGGGGCGCATTCGGGTTGGCGCGGTTGTCCGACCCGAAACCCTCCGCAACCCAGCGGTCACAGATTGCCGCGACGAGCTTGGGAGCGATGAATCCGCCGCGTGTGCTGCCACTATTCACCGCTTCCCAAATCGCGGCGAGCACCCAACCGAGGCCCGTACCTGGCCCGTACCCCTGCGACTGTGCCGCAGGGTCGCACTCTCTCGCGACTTGCACGAGGAGGGACATCTCCATATCACTCGGCGGACGGCCATTGGTCATCGTCAGCGCCGCCTCGATGTCGGTGATTGTCGCGGTCTGCTGCGCGTAGGCAGCGGTCGGTGGCTCGGTTACATCGAGGGCACGGACGATGACCGCGCCATCTTCGGGTAGATTGGGCACCGGCGGGAGGGGCTGCTCGGGCAGGAATGAACGCGCGCCGTCCCCTTCAGCCGGTAGCGGGATCACGGTATCAGGGTGACGTGCATCTACCCGTTCTCGTTCCTCCCGTTCCGCCAAAGCCTCAAAGATGGATGACACTGATTCGCGCGTACTTGTATTCCTTGTACTTGTTCTTGTCTCTTCTTCACTCTCTCCCTCTTGGTTATATATACTGTCCGTCGGCGCGACGAAGGATGGTCGAGCAGGTTCGATGAACATCTTACCTTCGTCGAACGTCGAATGACCTTCGGCGTCGCTTGGGGAGACATCCGACGTTTCTGGGGCGCTGTCGGCGTCCACACGAGCGACACCGTCCGTACGAGGAGCAAAACCAGTGTCTTCAGCAGTACCTTTGTTGGTCGTCAAGGGCACTGAGTCAGTGGTTCCGTCGGTGGTTAAGGCAGCAATGTCGTTATCTCGTGCAGAGGTTGACTCTGGAATGTCATTGGTTGCCGCGATCTCTGGCGGTACGAGTGCGAGCATCTTCTTGCCACCACGGCGTTCGCGCTCGGCGCGCTCGGCGAGTTGCTGCCAGAGCGGCATCTGGCGCAGTTCCGGCAGGAGATAATGCCAGATACTCGTCCGATCAATCGGGGCGTACTGCGCACCGAAGATGTGGCGGACGTGGCGGAAGACATTCTTGTCCCGGTTCGCCAGTTCGAGGACGCGGACGACAGCGGGCAGATTGAGGACAAGGCCGTCGCGCGGGTCCTTGACGCGGTAGAAGTTGTGCGGCACGCGCCAACGACGGTTGCGGTCGTCCTGGCGGAGCACCATCTCCTTGTGGATCTCGATCAGGTCGAGGGCGACGAGGATTTTGTTGAGTGTAATCAGTTCCTCACGTCCCTCGCCGTAGAATTTCCCTTCGGCGTCCTGCGTCGGAAAGGCATACCCCTGGTGCGGCGATCCTTCGCGCCGGTCCGTCCAGACGGTGTAGGAGTTGAGCAGTCCGACGCCCTTGAGTCCAAGCAGCGGTGCGTACTGGGTGATCAGCGTGTTCCAGTGCCAGTACCAGCCGCGATGGCGGACATCCTGTCCGGCGGCCGCGACCGCACCCTCTGCTGTCGTGCCCCCCGGCGGCACGACACCACGGACACCACCCATTCCGGCCGGGATGCCGATGCGCGCGCCGATCGCGGTCGGTGCGGGCGGTGGTGGCGCATGTGGCGCGGCCGAGCCGGGGAGGGCCGGGGGCATCGTATTGGCCATCCCGCCCGCTCCGGCGGAGTCCGAGGAAACGCCCGCGCCCGGATCGTCTTCGGGTGCGTCGGCGGGGATCTGTGGCCCCTGTCGCTCATCGTTCATTGGACGCTGCCCACTTTCTGTGATCGAAGTAGCGGAGAAACGCCGCGAATCGGACGCACGCAAACAGCGGCGCGGTTGCCCGCCACGCCGATACGTTGCCTATTCGATCGGTCAACCGGACGACCGGCACGCGCTATCATGCTTCGCCGCAGCGAAAATCCGTGCATGATGATACGCGCGCTATCGCCGCCGCCGACCTTGACGTCGCTTCTCCTGCCGTCTACACTGGCAGCCGGAGCCAGACGTACGTATCTGGACACCCGACTGGGTTGGTTGGTCCCACTTCCACTCCGGTCAGTTTCACGAACGGCCGCGTTGACCGCGCGGTCGTTCGCTTTGTCCGGCCTTGTCGGGCCGCGAATCCCGTTGCCAATCCCCTGCCGATACATCCCCGTCTCCTTCCCGCGAGCGACCCACTGAATGCCGCATGCGGAATACGAAGCGACAAGTACCTGGGTACTTGCGTACCTGGCTACTTTCATTTGTTTCCCCCGATAACCGTTTCGGCATAGCTGCGCATCGCGTCAAGCGTCGTCAGTGCGACGCCGTCCCGCTCGGCGGCGGCGGCAAATTCGGCGAGGAGATCGAGGGCGAGACCGACGATCTCGCTTTTCTCGACGCGACCATCCGGCGCGCTGTTCAGCCGCGCGTGGAGTTCGCCGAGGGCACGCACCTGCTCCGGGTAGAGGTACGCGCTGATCTGCTTGCGCGTGCGCCGGGGCGCTTCGGTGCGGTCAATCGTCCCAGTGAGGACATCCACCGCGCGGAAGCGCCGCTCGCTCGTCTGCCGCTGTTGCCCGCTCGCCATCGCTCAGGCCACTCCCTTGAAGACGCGCGTCTCGATCACGGCCGCCGCCAGTTCCGC
>JALYXG010000536.1 GCA_030947205.1 Chloroflexota bacterium | reverse complement strand
GAATGGACGACGCTCTGCGGATTGACGACGACCTCGATCCGCTCGTACGGCGTGTCGAACAGCCAGTGCGCCTCGATCATCTCCAGCCCTTTGTTCATCAGCGTTGCGGAGTCAACCGTGATCTTGCTGCCCATATTCCACGTCGGGTGTTTGAGTGCGTCCGCCGCCGTCATCGCGTGCAACTGCTCGGTTGGGGTCGCGCGGAATGGGCCACCGGAGGCGGTCAGGATGATCCGCGTCGGCTCCGCGCCGGGCCGCATCGTTTCGAGGCACTGCCAGACCGCCGAATGCTCGCTATCCACCGGACGTAGGCGATCCCCCACGCGCCGCACCTCGGCGGCAACGAGTTCGCCCGCGCAGACAATCGTCTCCTTGTTCGCAAGCGCGACGATCTTTCCCGCCCGCAGCGCGGCGAGGGTTGGTTCGATACTCGCATGGCCCGAGGTCGCGACGACAACGATATCGGCATCGGGGTGCGTCGCCGCCGCGTGCAACCCTTCGGCGCCCGCGAACCGCTCCACGCCCTCCGGTCGCCAGTGATCGCCTCCTGTATCGAGGCTCACTAATGTTGGGTGGTAGCGCGCGGTTTGCTCGCGGAGCAATTCGGCATTGCGCCCCGCCGCGAGCGCGACGACGGACAGTTTGTCCGGGTGCGCATCAACGACTTCGAGCGTACTCCGCCCGATGGAGCCGGTGCTACCGAGAATCGCGAGGCGGATCGGCATACGTTTGTTACTCCTTCATCTGGTAGCGTAGGCTTCAGCCTGCGTCTCCGTATCGCTATCACAGGTTGGAAACTGCCCGGAGAATATCCGGCTGCTGTGGGGGGACGCAGGCTGAAGGCTACGCTACCAGGTTATGCCACGGCGCGCGCGACATAGTAGACGACGATGAAGACGACCAACCAGCTGTCAATCCGATCCAAAATGCCGCCGTGGCCGGGGATCAGCGTGCCGGAGTCCTTGACGCCCGTTTGGCGCTTCAGCAGCGATTCGGCGAGATCGCCGACCGTCGCCGCGAGCGCGATCAGCACGCCGACGAGGGCGGCGACAACAATCCGCAGCCCGACGCCGAAGCCCCAGTTCGCGATCATCGCCGCCAGTATCGCACCGGCGATCCCACCCGCGAACCCTTCCCATGTCTTCTTCGGGCTAATAATCGGCGCCATCAAGTGCTTGCCGAACGCACGACCACTCACATACGCGGAGGTGTCGGTTAGCCACGTCGTGACAAGCGCGAGCAGAAACCAGCCAAGACCGAGTGCCGTCCCACGAAACCCAAATCGTTCTTCGAGCGTCGTTAGCCAAGTTCCCGCGCCGGATGTCACCCCGGCAATATTGCGTACCGCGACGATGTGACCGAGCGGGACGGCGACATATAGGGTCGCGAAAATCGTCGTCATCCATGCCGCGAGTGTGCCGTCGAGCGACTGGCGAAAAATCAATACGGTGACGGGCGCGATCAGCGTCGCGGCGGCGAGTGCGCCGAATACCCAACCCGGCCATCGGGCGGCGACGGCGATGACGGTCAACACCGCGACGACAACGCAGATCGGCAGCAGCACGACGTGATCGAGATTGCCAAACATTGCCCGAAGTTCCGCCAGGGCGATAATGCCCAGGACGGCGAAAATCGCTGCGACGCCCCACACGCCGAAGAACGCCGGCACGACGCCGACGGCCACAACGCCGACGGACGACAGCGTGCGCTGACGGAACATCTGCTACGCGGGTTGGGCGGCGGGAGGAACCGACGCGGGGACCGCGCCGAACCGACGCTGCCGCTTCTGGAAATCCGTCACGGCATCGCGCAGATCGTCCGGGCCGAAATCTGGCCAGAGGATGTTCGGGAAGTACAACTCGGCGTATGCGCCCTGCCAGATCAGGAAGTTCGACAGGCGGAATTCGCCTGAGGGGCGGATAATCAGGTCGGGGTCAGGCATATCGGCAGTGTAAAGGTAGCGGTTGACCGTTTCTTCTGTGACCGTCTCCGGATCGAGGCCGTCCCGCAGCATCTCCTTGATCGCCGCGACGACTTCGGCGCGGCCACCGTAGTTGAACGCGAGCGTTAGCGTCATCCGGTTGTTGTCGGCGGTGAGGTCAATCGCGGCGCGCACCGCGCCCGCCAATTCCGCGTCCAGCCCTTCCAGGCTGCCGATGTGCCGCAACCGGACACCCGCGTTGTACAGCGCCTCCGTCTCGATGGCGATCCGCTCACTGAGGATTTGAAAGATGCCCTGCACCTCGTCCTGCGGGCGGCGCCAGTTTTCGGTCGAGAAGGCCCAGAGCGTCAGATACTCGATGCCGAGTTCCGGGCAGGCCGAAACAATCGGGCGGATGTTCTCGGTGCCGGCCTCGTGCCCCTTGTTGCGCGGCAAGCCCCGTCGCTGCGCCCATCGCCCGTTGCCGTCGAGGATGATCGCGACATGGCGCGGCGGCTTCCCGCTGACGACGACGGATGCCGCTGCCACCGTTTCGTCGGTACCGTGGCTACTGTCGGTTTCGGCTGCGGTGTGTGTCATCCCTGTTACCCGTCCCTGACGCACGCATCAGACTTCGAGGATCTCGGTTTCTTTCTCCCGCCCAACCTTGTCGGCCTCGGCAACGCTGCGATCCGTCAGCTTCTGGATCTGTTCCTCGCCACGCCGTCGCTGGTCTTCGGAAATGTCGCCGCTGTCGTCCAGTTCCTTGAGCATATGCATCGCGTCGCGCCGGATATTGCGCACCGCGACGTGGGCTTCCTCGATGTTCCGCTTGGCGATCTTGACGAGATCGCGCCGCCGCTCCTCGGTCAACGCCGGGATCGCGATACGGATCACCTGGCCGTCGTTGGTCGGGTTGAGGCCGAGGTCGCTCGCGCGGATACTCTTCTCGATCGCTTTCATCGAGCCTTTGTCCCACGGTGTCACGACGAGCATCCGCGCTTCCGGCGCGGAAAGGCCCGCCAGTTGCTGCAAGGGCGTCTCCGCGCCGTAATAATCCACGACGATCCGCTCGATCAAGCCCGTCGAAGCACGCCCGGTCCGAATACCGCCGAGGTGGCCGCGCAATGCCTCAATCGCCTTCTGCATCCGCTCATTGGCATCCTGGATAATATCTTCGTACATCGTCCCGCCTCCAGTCGAAACCGCTATCGGACAACCGTACCGAAATCTTCCTCGCCGCGCAAGACGCGCGCGATCATGCCCGGCGCCTGGATGTTGAACACGATAATCGGCAGATTATTGTCCATACACAGCGCGAATGCAGTGCTGTCCATCACGCCGAGTTCGCGTTGCAACGCCTCCGCATACGAAATCTGCGGGAAGCGGACGGCATCGGGAAACTTCTTCGGATCGCGGTCGTAGATGCCGTCCACGCCGTGCTTGCCCATCAGCAGTACTTCGCATTCGAGTTCGAGCGCCCGGAGCGCGCCCGTCGTGTCTGTCGTGAAATACGGGTTGCCGTTGCCACCCGCGAGAATGACGACGCGCCCCTTCTCCATGTGCCGGAGTGCGCGGCGGCGGATGTACGGCTCGGCGACCTGCTGCATCTGGATCGCCGTCATCACGCGCGTTTGCACGCCCGCCCGTTCGAGCGCCTCCTGCAAGGCGAGGGCATTGATAACGGTGCCAATCATGCCCATGTAGTCCGCAGTCGCGCGATCCATACCGAGTTGCTCTGCGTTCCGACCGCGCCAGAAATTGCCGCCACCAGCGACAATTGCCATCTGCACCGCGCCATCAGCAACCTCATCCCGCACCTGACCCGCGAGCGCGTGGACAATCCCCGGATCAATATTCCGGCCACCCGCGCCCTCGAAGGCTTCGCCACTCAACTTTAGCAGGACACGATGGTACTTCGACTCCGTCATGCGGGCTGCCGTCTCCTATCCCGATGCGTGCGCCGCGCACACAATGGCGGCGGGGATTTCTCCTCGCCGCCATTCCGCACCCAATTAAGCGTCCGCGCTGTCGTCGCCGGTATCGCTGCCGTCGCCCACGACCGCTTCGCCGAGTTCGTAGCGGGTGAAGCGGCGGATGACAATGTTCTCGCCAAGTTTGCCGATCGCCTCATGCACCATCTCGCCAATCGTCCTCTTCGGGTCGCGCACGAAGGGCTGCGCCATCAGAACGATCTTGCGATCCACTTCCTCATCCGAGCCATCGTGGATGCGGCGCTCGCGTTCGCGGATGTCGGCGGGCACCTCGTCCGCACGGACGTACTGCGGCATCATGCCGATGATGTGCTGCGCGATGTCGCGTCCGAGCTGCTGGAAGTCATCGGTACGCGCGACGAAGTCGGTCTCGCAGTTCAGTTCCAGCAGGCAGCCGATCCGGCCACCGTGGATGTACTGAAAGATCAGTCCCTGATTGGCGGCACGCCCGGCTTTCTTCGCCGCAGACGCCATCCCCTGCTTCCGCAAGATGTCTTCCGCCTTTTCAAGATCGCTGCCGCTTTCTTCGAGGGCGCGCTTGCAATCCATGATGCCTGCGCCCGTTTTCTCGCGCAGTTGCTTGATCTTATCCATCGGTACGCTCAACGGTCGGTTCCCCTTTCAATCTCTCGTCTCAATCGGTCGGTCGTTCAGCGGCCCGTCGGGGGCGCGTCACCCTTTTCGGCGGCTGCGGCGTCGAGGTCCTCGGCGTCGAGTTGGTACGACTGCTGCGGCTCCTCGCGGCGCGCGGTCGCGGCATAATACTGGCCGCGCCCTTCGAGGGCAGCGTCCGCCATCGTCTTGGTAAGCAGTCGGACGGAGCGGATCGCGTCGTCGTTCGAGGGGATGACGTAGTTCACAACATCGGGGTCGGAGTTCGTGTCCACCATTGCGACGATCGGGATTTCGAGGCGAGTCGCCTCCTTGACCGCCAACTCCTCGCGGCGTGGGTCCACGATGAAGACCGCTTCGGGCAGGCGAGTCATGCCGCGCATCCCGCCGATCGTCTTCTCCAGTTTTTCCTTTTCGGACGCGATGCTCGTCTGCTCCTTTTTCGGCAGGGCGAGGATCGCGCCGCTGTTCTCCATCTCCTCGATCTCGACGAGACGCCGCAATCGTGCCCGGATCGTGACGAAATTGGTCAGCGTGCCGCCCATCCAGCGCTTGTTGACGTAGTTCATCCCCGCGCGGTTCGCCTCCTCGGCGACGATCTCCTGCGCCTGCTTCTTGGTGCCGACGAACAGCACCTTACCGCCATGCGCAGTGATATTGGTGACGAAGTCCTGCGCGCGGCGCATCCCCTCCGCCGTCTGCTGGAGGTCAATGATGTGGATGCCATTGCGCTCGCTGAAGATGTAGGGGCGCATTTTCGGGTTCCACCGCTTGGTCTGATGACCGAAGTGGACGCCCGATTCGAGCAGTTGACGCATCACCTGCATCGTTGTCGCGGGGTCGTACTGTGTCTGCATTGCCGTTGCCATGCCAAAATCCTCCCGGTTTGGTTGTTCCTCCGCCACCCTCGGTACCCGGCGGCGCCCGCAGTGGGGACCATGCGCCGGCCAGATGGCGTGTGTAATCAGCGCGGAGGTTCCCCACGCCGTTGCCGCAGTATAGCACAGGGGTAAGGTCTCCGCGCCGTTGCGTACGAACGAGTGCAGCGACTATACTCGCGCTGGGCCAATCGCGATTGGCATGCACGCGAATGTTCAGTGGGGACGGAACGCGCTGCACACGGGATTCCCGCAATCGCAAGGTTTATGGAAGCAAGAAGCGAGAGGAGTGCGCCATGAGTTATTCTCAACCGCCCGGCGACCCGAATCAGCAGCCACCCTATGGGCAGCCGCCGTACAATCAGCCGCCCGGCGATCAACCGCCGTACGGTCAGCCACCGTACGGTCAGCCTCCCTACGGCCAGCCACCGTATGGCGGACAACCGCCGTACGGCCAAGACCCCTACGGTCAGCAGCCAAACCCCTACGGCGATCCCTACGGTGGCTGGTCGGACAAAGAGTTCACGACGACACTTGTCCTGAGCATCCTGCTCGGCAGCCTCGGCGTGGATCGCTTCTACCTCGGCTACACCGGCCTGGGCGTCGTCAAGTTGCTCACCCTCGGCGGCTGCGGCATCTGGTCCATCATTGACATCATCCTGATCGCCACGAAGAAACTCCCGGATGCCCAGGGCCGCCCGCTCCGCCCGTAGCGGGTTATTCGCCACGATTGCCGTGGAGGCGCTTTCGGGCGCTTCCCCACGGGGGCGCTTGTGGGGTGCGCTGGCTCTGGGCATGACGCTCGCGCTGATCGGCCCGGATCGCCTTGCGCGCGCGCCGCAGATTTGCCTGATTAGCGCCATCATCCGCCGCCCCTGCCCCGGCTGCGGCATGACGCGCGCCGCTGCGGCGCTGCTCCGGGGCGATCCCCGCCGCGCGGTGCGGACGAATTGGCGCATCATCCCCGTCGCGCTGATCGGCGGCACGATCCTGTTCGATGATCTCCGGTCAGTGATGAAGCGACGGATACGGTAGCGTCGGCTTTCCAGCCTGCGAAATGGAGAGGAGCGCGCGATGCCCGTGCCGTTACATCTCATTAGCCCTGAGACGGGGAAGGTGTACCCGCTCGATGATGTGCGCCTGCTCGCCTTCGGCGATCCGGAGACGCGCGCGAATGGGAAACACATCAACCTCGTTCCCGTCTACCCGGACGGCACGTTCACGCAGGCGGCGTTCGAAGCGGCGTTCGCCACGCGTCGCGGCCTGTGGGATTTCCGGGCGCTCTTGCCAGTGGATGCCACCACGGAGCCGGTCAGCATTGGCGAAGGGAATACGCCGCTCATCACGATCCCGACCGATAACGGTTCGCTCCTTCTCAAAGACGAATCGCGTAATCCGACATGGAGCCACAAGGATCGTGCGATGACGGTCGCCGTCTCGGTGGCAAAGGAGCGTGGTCATCGCACGGTCGTCGGCGCGTCTACCGGCAATGCCGGGGCGTCGCTCGCGGCATACGCCGCCCGTGCCGGAATGCACTGCGTAATGTTCACCGGCACCGATGTGCCGAGCACAATGCAGACCTTCATGGGAGCATACGGCGTGCTCCTGTGCCGCCTCGAAGGGGGCGCGAGTCGCCGCGCCCTCGCCGCGCTCGGCATCGAGCGATACGGTTGGTTTCCGGGCACTAATGTCACCGATCCGCCGGTCGGGTCGAATCCATACGGCGTCGAGGGGTACACGACGATTGCCTACGAGATCGTCCGCGACCTCGGCAACGCCCCGGCGGCGGTCGTCGTGCCGATCTCATACGGCGACAACTTCACCGGCATTTGGCGCGGCTTCCAGCGGATGCAGGCGGCGGGCATCATCGCGCATCTGCCCCGGATGATCGCTGCCGAACCCGCGAACTCCGCGCCGTACGCTCACGCACTGGCCCACGGCGCCCCCGAGCAAATCCCGGCGACACCGACCGCTGCCTTCTCTATCGGCGGCGGGACGGCGAGCAGGCAGGCGTGGCAGACGCTGCGCGAATCAAACGGCGACGCGGCATCCGTACCGGAAGCCGACATCCTCCCCGCACAAAAACGACTCGCAAGCGAAACAGGCCTCTATCTCGAAGCGGCATCGGTCGTTGGCGTCGCGGTGGCGCGGCGGATCGCGGCGCACACGACCGGAACGGTCGTCGTCATCGGGACATCGAGCGGCCTCAAGGACCCTTCCTCGACCGCCCGCGCGCTACCCGAACCGCCCACGATCCCTGTGGACCTCGATGCCCTCGCACACGCCCTCGAAACCACCTACGGCGTGCGCCTCGATGACCTTGACGAGAGATAGGGTCGAACCACCAAGACCCAAGAACACCAAGAAGGGAAGAAAATGACCCGGTTTTCTTCTTCGTATTCCCTTGGTGTTCTTGGTGGTTCGATCTGGACCGCGTTTAGTAGTAGCGGCGCGTGGGGCGGGGATAATTGACCGGGATGCGGATCGGTATGCGTTCGGGGCGCGGTGGGGGCGGAAACGCCTGCTCAACGGCATCGCGCACCTTCTCGCCCACACTCTTGATCCATTCTTTCATTGCCATCGCTCGCAATACCCTTTTGTTTTCACAGGTATGTACCGCAATTTCCCATAACTACGTTACCATAAGAATGGTCGTACGTCGAGATTTGCTTACTTCGGATCGGCGATGGCCGTCTGCACGACGATGCGGATGCGCGCCTTGAATTCCTCGCTCGCGTACGTCGCGCGGCCGCACCGCCCGACGACGTGGAGGATGCCCGCCTCGAAGTGGAAGGAGTCGGCGCAATGGCCACAGACCGCGAGATGCCGCTCGACCTCTACCCGCTCGCCGTCCGACAGTTCGCGGTCGAGGAACGGCTGCAATTTCTCGACACACTCCATGCACGTCATCGTCATCATCACTGCACTTCCCCGCTTACGGTTGACTCCACTCATGCCGACGGGCGGGAGGTTGTTTCCGCCACCGATTGACCGCGCAACGAATCGAGATAGCCCGACGCGACTGCGTAATCCCACAATTCCTTCTGCAACCGACGCCGCCCACGGTGGAGCCGGGACATTACCGTGCCGACCGGGATGCCAACGATGTCGGCGATCTCCTTGTAGGCAAAGCCCTCGACATCCGCCAGCAGCACGACCTGCCGGAATTCCAGCGGCAACTGCTCCAACGCCTGGATGACATCGGCCTCCGCGAACTGGTCTATCACCGTCGCCTCCGGATTCGGCGATTCAGGTTGGACGCCACTGTCAACCAGATGGTTGTACAGATAAAATTCCTCGACATCGTCCAGCGACGTGGATTGCGGGTTCCGTGCCCGCTTCCGATACTGGTTGATGAAACTGTTCGTCAGGATCTTGAACAGCCACGCACGCAGATTCGTGCCCGGCTGAAACTGATGCGCCGACCGGAACGCCCGGTAGTACGTCTCCTGCACGAGGTCCTCGGCGTCCTGCGGGTTCCGCGTCATGCGGAGCGCCGTACGATACAGCGAATCAACCTGTAACAGCGCCTCCTGTTCGATAGACGCGGCGCTGGCGGCCGTGTTCCCTGTGCCATCCGGTGTGCTCGGGGCGCCGTCCCCCGGACGCGCGCCGTCCTCCGTGTGCTGTTCAACCATCAATCGCCCTCGAATTCTTTGAGCCTTCCGCTCCCATGCGTCCACGGACTCGTCCGACTCAGTATACCTAACCAAACGATCATGTCGGTTATTCCGTGATGGTCGCACGGCCCCGTTTGTGCGATAGAATGCGTAAGATCGAGGCAACTGCACCGAGTGATGCAGCGCGTGAGGAGGAGTTTGTGCATGTCATCATTCCGGCGGCGGGGTTCGGCACGCGGCTCCGGCCGCATACCTGGAGCAAGCCGAAGCCGCTCGTCAGTGTCGCGGGCAAGCCGATTCTCGGCCACGTCCTCGACAGCATCGCGCCGCTTAAACCGGAGCACGTCGTCTTCGTGACGGGTTACCTCGGCGATCAAATCCGCGCGTATGTCGAAGCGCAGTACGATTTCTCCTCCTCGTTCGTCCATCAGGCCGAGATGAAAGGGCAGGCGCACGCGATCCACCTCGCTGCCGAGCATGTCCATGGGCCGCTCCTCGTCGCCTTCGCGGACACAATTTTCGCGACCGACCTGTCCGTGCTGGAAACCACCGACGCGGATGGCGTGATTTTCGTCAAGGAAGTGGACAAGCCACAATCCTTCGGCATCGTCGAACTCGATGGCGACCGGATCACGCGGATTATCGAGAAACCGAGCGATCCGCCGACTAACCTCGCGGTGGCGGGCGTCTACTACTTCCGCGATTCGGCGCGCCTTTTTGCCGCCATTGATGCGATTATGGCAGCGGACAAGCAGACCAAGGGCGAATTCTATCTGACCGATGCGATCCAACTGATGATTGACGACGGCGCGCACATCGAGGCCGCGACGATGGATTTGTGGCTCGATTGCGGTCGCCCCGAGACCTTGCTGGAAACCAACCGCACGCTCCTCAGTCGCATGAACGGCGATGAGGCTGCGCCGATCTACATAGGCAGCGTTATCATCCCGCCCGTCGTGATTGCGCCGTCCGCCCGGATCGAGCGCGCGGTCGTCGGGCCGTTCGCGAGCGTCGGCGAGAATGTCGTCATCACCGATGCGATCGTGCGTGATGTGATTCTCAACCGCGACAGTGAGATCGCCAATGTGATGCTGATGAACTCCATCGTCGGCGCGGACACACTCGTGCGCGGCGATTTCCACAGCGTCAATGTCGGCGACTCGTCGGAGGTCAATCTCGGCGGCGCGAGCGACACCAATACACCGACAGGAGCGCACTAAATGCGCTGGCTGGAGGTACGGGTCAGCGCGGATAACGAAGCCGTTGAGGCGGTCAGCGAGTTATTCGCGCGCTACGGCTATCAGGGCGGTGTCGCGATCGAGGAGCAGTACCTCCAAGATCGCGATGGCGATAACCTCCGCGTGGACACGACAGCCCCCGTCACCGTCGCGACCTATATCGCCGATACACCCACCGCGCAGGAGACGATTCATACGCTGCGACAGGCGCTCTGGCACCTTTCGCAGATGCGCTATGTCGGCGACCTGACTGTACAGCCGCGCGAGGAGGAAGATTGGGCGAACGCGTGGAAGGAGCATTTCCACGTCCACCGCATCGGCCAGTCCATCGTCATCCGGCCGCCGTGGCGGGCGTACGAAGCACAGCCGGGCGATATTGTCGTCACCCTCGATCCCGGCATGGCGTTCGGGACGGGATTGCACCCCTCGACGCAACTCTGCCTGATCGCTGTTGAAGACCTGGTGCAAACGGGCGACCGGTTGCTCGATGTCGGCACAGGTAGCGGCATCCTCGCAATTGCCGCACTGCGGATGGGCGCGGGGCACGTCCTCGGCCTCGATGTCGAGGAGGTCGCGGTGCAGGCGGCGCGGGCGAATGGCGAGGCGAACGACATCAGCCGTGACCGCTTCCCGCTAATCGTCGGGTCGCTCGGCCCCGACGAGCATTACGGCCCCTTCGATGGCATTTTCGCGAACATCATCGCGCGTATCATCCGCGAACTGGCGCCGTACCTGTACGAGAGCATGCGCCCAAACGGCTGGCTCGTCGCAAGCGGCATCATTGTCGAGCGCGAGGAGGAAGTACGGACGGCGCTCGAAGCGGCCGGATTCGTCGAGATCACGCGTGGCCAAATGGGGGACTGGGTCGCCCTGCGCGCCTGGCGACGGTAGCGCGGCGTGCATCGCTTCTTCGTGCCGCCGGAAACTCGCTTGGCGAACCGTGTGACGATGTCCGACCACCTTGCGCATCAAATCTCCCGCGTCCTGCGCCTGCGCGCTAACGAAGAAATCGTCCTGATCCCCGCCGATGCCAGAGATGCGGTAGAATGGCGGGTACGTCTCGTTTCGGTCGAGGCGCGGGCCGTGTATGGCGTGGTCATCGCGGAGCGGGCCGGATTGCCGGAACCGACATGCGCGGTGACGCTTTGCCCGGCGCTTTTGAAGGGCGAGCGGTTCGACTGGCTCCTGCAGAAGGCGACCGAACTCGGCGTCGCGGCGATCCAACCGATCACCACGGCGCACACGATCCGCAAGATCGGCCCGGACGACGCGCACGCGCTGGAACGGTGGCGGCGGATTGTCACGGAGGCGGCGGAACAATCGGGCCGCAGTCGCGTTCCAACAATTCGCGGGCCGGTTCGGCTTGCTGAACTGGCAGACGCGGTCGCCATGCCCATTTTCGCCGCGCACGAGACCGTCGTGACACAATCTCTAACGGATGTGCTACCGGCGAGAGCAGATCGCGCCGCGCTGGCGATTGGGCCGGAAGGCGGGTTCGCGGACGACGAAGTGCAGCGTCTCGTGGCGGGCGCGGCGGCGATAGCAGTTTCACTTGGTCCGCGCATCCTGCGAGCGGAGACGGCGGCAATCACGGCGGTAACGCTGGCGATGGCGGCGACGAACAATCTCGTACCGGCACGCGAGCGCGTATGGCACGACACACAGGGCACAGAGGGGTAAGGATGACGGGGTCGGACACACAACGCTGGAAACTCGATTTGCATGCCCATACCTGGCATTCGCAGGATAGCCCGGTCAGCCCGGAGCGGTTGGTGCGCGCGGCGAAGCGCCGTGGGCTGGATGGCATCGCGATCACCAATCACGGCCGCTTCGCAGGTCATGATACCGCGCAGGCAGCAGGCGGGCCGGACTTCCGCGTCATTCCCGGTGAGGAAGTCTATACCACCGCAGGCGAGATCATCGGCCTCTTTTTGCGCGAGGAGATTCCGAACGGCCTGTCGCCGGAAGAAACATGCGCGGCGATCCGCGCGCAGGGTGGCATCGTCGTCATTCCGCACCCATTCGATCGCTACCGGAAAGGTGCAATCGGCGAAGCGGCGCTCGACCGGCTTGTCGGCGCGGGACTCGTGGATGCCATCGAGGTTTTCAACGGGCGGATGGTCGCCCCGATGGATAACTGGGCCGCGAAAACCTACGCCGCCGCGCATCACGTCCCGATGACTGTCGGCTCGGACGCGCACGGCACATGGGAGTACGGTGGCTCGTTTATCGAGATCGCGCCGTTCACGGATGCCGCCTCGTTTCTCGCGAATCTGCCCGGTGCGACGCTGCATCCGCATCGCAGCGCGCAGTGGGTCCACCTCATTTCGAGTTTCGCCAAGAAACGGCGCAAGCGTCGCACCGATTCGCATGACAGCAAAGCCGAAGAAACGGTCGGCGGGGATCATGCCCCTGCGGTCGCCGCCGGAAAGGAGCGCGCCCGATGAGGAAGTTGTTTGGCAAAGGCGCACTCGTTGACGGCGTTAGCCCCGATGGGATCGCGGCGCGGTACGATATCCGCCCCGGCGACCGGATTGTCGCGATAGACGGCGAGGAGCCGACCGACCTGATTGACTACCAACTGCTCACCGCCTACGACGCCTTCACGCTGACCGTCGAGCGTGGCGACGCGCAATTCGACATCGAGGTGGACAACGAGGAGTACCAGTCGCTCGGCATCCGCTTTCCCTCCGCCGCCTTTGACGGTGTCCATATCTGCGACAACCACTGCACCTTCTGCTTCCTGAAGCAAGGCATCCCTGGTATGCGGCAGACGATGTATATCAAGGACGATGACTACCGGCTCTCATTCCTGTACGGCAACTTCATCACGCTCACGAATCTGAAGGACGATGATTTCGAGAGGATCGGCACGGAACGCTTGTCACCGCTGCACATCTCCGTCCATGCAACGAACCCCGAAGTGCGCGAGCGGTTGGTGCGCTCGACGAACGGGCGCGGCGGCAAGATCATGGAAGACCTGCACCGCCTCGCCGCGATGGAGATCGAGTTCAATACGCAACTCGTCCTCGTGCCGGAAGTCAACGAGGGTGCGGAACTCGACCGCTCGATTACCGACCTGCTCTCGCTGATGCCGCACATGCAGTCCATCGCCGCCGTGCCGGTCGGCTTGACCGCGCGCGGCCTGCATCGCGAGGAGTGGTACCGGGAGCAGC
>JALYXG010000533.1 GCA_030947205.1 Chloroflexota bacterium | reverse complement strand
GAAGTGGTGGAGATGGGGGGAGTCGAACCCCCGTCCAAAATGTTCAATCGGATGGCACTCCAGGCGTAGTCGGCGATTTGATTTCGCCCCCGGCACCCCCACCGACGGGGTTACCGAACGCTAGCCTACTAATCTTACGCGAACCCTAGCGGGCGATCCGGCTCGCGGCATCCCGGCATTGTGTCGCTCATCACCACTCCCACCGGGCCGAGGAGAGGGTGAACGTCGTCGCTACTTAGGCGGCGAGGGCAAGTTCAGGTGTGCCAGTTACTGGCGTAACCCTATTTAACGAGGCCTGGTCAACCTCGGCCTGCATCATCTCGACCTAGCACCCTGTCGAAACCACGCATCCCCACATTGTTAAGGTGTCCGACGTATCGTCTCGCGTACGTCTTCAACAGAGGAAGTATAACAGAGAAAACCAGCGGCAGCAATGGCCGTCTGACATCCGTGTGTGACCTTTTTCCCTGGTGGTAGCGGGCATTTAGCCGCGCTCGTAGTCCCGCTGGCGCTGCTCGATGTCGCGGCGGGCGTCGCGCTCGGCCATCGTGGCGCGCTTGTCATAGAGCTTCTTGCCACGGCCGACGGCAATCTCGACCTTCGCCCGCCTGCCCTTGAGATAGAGCCGCAGGGGTACGATGGTCAGCCCCTTGGTCTGCGTTTGAATGCGCAGCGTGATGATCTCGTTGTTGTGCAGCAGGAGTTTGCGCGAGCGGTCAGGTTCCTGTAGCGTGTACCCGGCGTGCTCGTAGGGCGAGATGTGCGCCCCAACCAGCCACGCTTCACCGCGCTCGATACGGACATACGCCTCGCGCAGGTTCACCCGCCCCGCCCGCACGGACTTGATCTCCGACCCAGTCAGGACGATCCCGGCCTCGAATTGCTCCATGATCTCATACTCGAACCGCGCCTGCCGGTTCGAGGAGATCGTCTTTTCTTCGAGTGGTTTCGCGGTCATGAGTGCGGGCCGCGCCGCCTGCTTCGCCATAGTCCTCCGATCATACGCCCCGCGCCCCTTCTGGTCAAACGAGATTGAAACCGGGGAGAGCCGCAGAGAGCGCAGAGGACGCAGAGAACACAGAGGAAAAATAAAGAACAGAGATAAGAATATGGACGCCGATGCTATCTCGTTTGCTCCTTCCATTCTTCTTTTCTCAGCGCCCTCTGCGCTCTCTGCGGTTCTCCCCGGTTTCGTCGTTGGCAGCGGGCGTGCGATACACTGGTAAGGAGCGGCAACGACGAGCGAGTGGAAGGGGAAACGACGATGGCGATGAATCCAGCGCTGTTCAAGGCATACGATGTGCGCGGCCTCGTGCCCGAGGAGTGGGGTCCGGCGGAGGCGGAACAGATTGGGCGCGCGATCCCGCCCGTGCTCGGCGTCGGGCAGGTCTGCGTCGGGCGGGACATGCGCGTCTCCTCGCCGGAGATCGCCGCCGCCCTGATCCGGGGCATCACCGCCGCCGGCGCGGATGTTGTGGACGTCGGCGCGGTCTCGTCAGACGCGCTCTACTTCTCGGTCGGCAAGTACGGCTACGCGAGCGGCGTGATGGTGACGGCCTCGCACAACCCCGCCGGGTACAATGGCGTGAAGATGTGCCGCGCGAATGCCATCCCCGTTTCGGACGAATCGGGCCTGCTCGCCATCCGCGATATGGTCGTTTCCGGCAACTTCCCCCCCGCCGCCCGCACCGGCAGCGTCACCGAGCGCAAGGTGCTGGACGATTTCGCCACGCACTGCCTTTCCTTCATTGATCCGGCGAGCATCCGGCCCCTCAAACTCGTCGTGGACGCGGGCAATGGCATGGCGGGCAAAGTCCTGCCGCGCGTCTTCGCCAAACTGCCGCAAGTGACGCTCGTGCCGATGTATTTCGAACTGGACGGCACCTTCCCGAACCACGACGCCAATCCGCTGGAGCAAGAGAACGTCGCCGATCTGAAGGCGCGTGTGATCGCGGAAAAGGCGGACCTCGGCGCGGCTTTCGACGGCGACGCCGACCGAATGTTCCTCGTCACCGAAAAAGGCGAGTTCGTCGGCGGCGACATGACGACCGCGTTAGTCGCCACCGCCCTGCTACGGCGCAACCCCGATGCGGCGATTGTCTACAATCTGATCTGCTCGCGCGGTGTGCCGGAGGCGGTCGAAAAGGCGGGCGGCAGGCCAATCCGCGCGCGCGTCGGCCACTCGTTCATCAAGCAGGTGATGCGCGAGCAGGACGCGATCTTCGGCGGCGAGCACTCCGGTCACTTCTATTTCCGCGACAACTGGTACGCGGACAGCGGCCTGATCGCGCTGCTTTCCGCCCTCGACGCGCTTTCGGTGGAGAACGTGCCGCTCTCCGCAGCCCTCGCGCCCCTCGACCACCGCGCCCGCTCCGGCGAGATCAACTCCGAGGTGCGCGATGTCCACGCGACCGAGCAGATGGTGGAAGCGCACTACCGTGACCAACCCGGCGCGCAACTGGATCACCTCGACGGCCTGACCGTCAACTTCCC
>JALYXG010000506.1 GCA_030947205.1 Chloroflexota bacterium | reverse complement strand
TCTCGGACAGGACATTGCCGATGAAGCGATCCGGCCCCGCATCGCTCCAGGCATCGAAGATGCCGATGCCGGGCAAGTCGTCAGTTTCGTACGGGCGGTAATAGTGTCCGAAAAGTTGATAGCCGCCGCAAACCGTTAGTGCGACCGCGTCTTCGGCCATGTCGCGCTTGATTGCGTCGCCAGTCGGGCCTTGCAGATCGGCGGCGCCCGTCACCTGCTCGCGATCCTGCCCGCCGCCAAAGAAGTAGATGTCCGTGTCGCCTACCGTCAGCGGATCGCCCCCGCCGACACGCACGACATTCGCCGCGATCCCGCGCCATGCACACCGCTGTTCGAGGGCGCGCACATTGCCCCGGTCGCCGTAGATGTTCATCAGACGAGGATAGAGCCACGTAATTCTCAGGGAATAGTGTGTCATGAAGATGCCCGCTTCCTTTCCCAAAGGTAGCGTAGGCTTATGAACCTTAAAAACTTGATTCGGCAAGAGACGCACAGGCTGGAAAGCCTGTGCTACCGGGAGCGTAGGCTTTCCAGCCTGCGTCCCCGGATTACCGATTCAGCCAGTTAAGGTTCATCAGCCTGCGGATAATGACAGAGAGACGCAGGCTGAAGCCTACGCTACCGTGCCCGCGTTTCGTTCCGCCGTTGCCCAGACATCGCGGAGCGCGCCGAGTGTGTGCAATGCTTCCCGCGCGGCGAGCATCGCGGTGTAGGTTGGCAGGACATACGCATCGCCGCCCGCCGCTGCGCGCTCTGCGACGGCGACCAATGCGTCGGCGATTTCCGGCACGACGGTGATCCGGTCATCGTGTACACCGGCGTACTTCAGGCGCACGGCCATGTCGAGGGCGCGGATACCGCTGACGCTGATCGGCGCGGCATAGTCCGCGAGCATCTCGAAATCGGTGTCCCACAGCCACGAAACATCGCGCCCGTCGGCGATCAGGTCGTTGATACAGATCAGCAGCGGCGCGGGCGGGGCGGTGGCGACGAGGCGCAACACTTCGTTCGCACCCGTCGGATTCTTGATGAGCAAGAGCGTCAATCGCCGCCCGTGTAACGGAATGCGCTCGATCCGCCCGAATGGTGCGACGAAGGTTTGTAGCGCGCTCGCGATAACCTGCGGCGCGACACCGACGGTCACTGCGGCGGCGGACGCGCCCAGCGCGTTATACACGTTGTACAACCCCGGCACGTTGGTTGAAATGTCGAAGTCCCCTTCAGGGCTTGCCACGGTGAAGGTCGCGCCCTCCATACCGAGGAGGCGGATATGCGTCGCGGCACATGCCAGCGGCGGGCGGGCATTGTCACCCGTCGGGCAGAACCAATCGCCGAGGTGGCCGACCGAGAGCGCGTGATACTCCAGCGGCGTCCCGCATTTCGTGCAAAGTACGGCATCGGCGGCGTGGGTCAGTTCCGGTAAGGTATAGGCGTGCGCGCCGAGGCCGAACGGAATCAGCGTCGTTCCCGATGGCGCGGCATCGGCGAGAGCGCAGAGCGTCGGATCGTCGGCGTCATAGACGATGCTGGCGCCCGGTGCGAGATGGGAGAGCGCGACCTTCCACTTCGACGCGATACTGTTCAGCTCGCCGTAGCGGTCGAGTTGATCGCGAAACAGGTTATTGAGAACGATGACACGCGGCCGCACCGCCGCGACGACGGCGGGGAATGCCCCCTCGTCTGTCTCGATCACCGCGACATCCGCGCCGGGTCGCCCTACCAGCGACGACTGGCGCGCGAACGAGGCCGCAATGCCCCGGCTGAGATTGCTGCCCGCACCGTTGTTCAGCACGGTCTTCCCGCCGGTAGTCAGGATGTCCGCCAGCATACGCGCGGTCGTTGTCTTGCCGTTCGTCCCTGCGACGACGATGGCCCCTTCCGGCAGCCGGGCGGCGAGTTTACCGATCAATCGCGGGTCAACGCGCTCCGCGACGAGACCGGGGATCGCCGTGCCGCCGCTCCGACCAAGCAGTTGCGTCGCGCGATAGATGACTTTCGCCGTGGCAAGCGCGGCGCTCAACCGGAAATCCGGCAGGCGCGTCACGGTTGCTTCTTCCCTTTGATGATGTTGACCGTGCGCAAGTTGTCGAAGTTCGCGTACGGGATGAGTTCGATCTCCTGCGTATCGGAAATGTCCTGGCGAGTGACGCTATAGACATAGCCAATTGGCAGGTTCTGGACGACGCCGTTCGTCAGATTCCCCGTGACGATCCGCTGCCCCTTCTCGATCTTCGCGTTCTTGTCCACCTCGCGCAGCAGGAGCCGCTTCGACTCCTGCCATGCACCAGCGACAATACCCTGCTCGCTGCTGTCCTGCACGACAGCGCTGACATGGATGCTGTCGTCAATGACGAACGTGACCAGCGCTGTGTGGACCGTGAGATCGGTAATAATGCCGACCATCAGCCCTTCTGGCGACGTGACAGCCATTCCCTTCGCCAGCCCGTCGTCCTTGCCCTTGTTGAGCGTGGCGACCTTGCGCGGCGATTCGCGATCATTCTTGACGACCTCGGCCGCAATGTAGTCGTAGGTCGGTTGCGCCTGCTGGAAATCGAGTTGCTTGCGCAGCGTCTGATTTTCCTTTTCGAGGTCCACGAGGCGGCTGTTGTCCGTGAGCAGTCGGTCGCGCTGTTTGGTCAGCGTGTCTATCTGCGCCTGCAACTCCCCAGTATTCTGGACGCTGCCGCGTGCGACGCCGAGCCGGTCGCCGACCGCCTTCGCCCGTTCCTGCCACGAGGCAAGGACGCTCGACGCGCCGCCCTTGATCGGGTCAAAGGCGTGCTGCGAATCGAGCAGGATGAGCAGGATCGTCAGGCCGATGAAGGTCGCGATATAGAACCAGGGGCGCCGACGCGAGCCGAACGACGTCATCATCGTCGCCTCCGCATGTTAGTAGGGACGCCGGAGTTCCTGGCCCCCGGCGAGCGCGCGATGGTAGAGGTGGAGGGACTCCGCCACCCGACCGGTCCCTTCCGCGACGCAGGTCAGCGGGTTCTCCGCTTTATGGACAGGCATGCGCAGTTCCATTTCCAACCGCCGTTCGAGGCCGAACAGGAGCGCGCCACCGCCCGCGAGCGTGATGCCCTGTTCCATGATGTCCGCGACGAGTTCCGGTGGCGTTTCTTCGATGCTGCTTTTGACGAGATCAACGATTGTGCTAACGGGGCCGGAAATCGCGTCCCGCAACTCGACCGACGAGATCTCGACTTCCTTCGGCAGGCCCGTCAGGAGGTCGCGCCCCCGGAGCATGACACGCCGCTCCTGTTCGAGCGGGTAGGCGCTGCCGGCGGCGATCTTCGCATTCTCCGCCATCCGCTCGCCGATCACGAGGTTGTGGTCGCGCCGCGCGTATTGGACGATCGCGTCATCAATCTCGTCCCCCGCGATGCGGATCGAGTTGTTGACGACGATGCCGCCGAGCGAGATCACTGCGACTTCGGTCGTGCCGCCGCCGATGTCCACGATCATGCTGCCAACCGGCTCGTTGACGGGCAGGCCCGCACCGATCGCCGCCGCCATCGGCTCCTCGATCGTGTACGCCTCGCGTGCGCCCGCCGAGAGCGCTGCATCTTTCGCCGCCCGCTTCTCCACCTCGGTGACGCCGGATGGGATACCAACGACAACGCGCGGATGCGGCGCCATCACGCGCTGCGGATGTACTTTCGTGATGAAGTAGCGGAGCATCAGTTCGACCGTATCGAAGTCGGCGATCACGCCATCCTTGAGCGGGCGGATAGCAATGATGTTGCCCGGCGTCTTGCCGAGCATCGCCTTCGCCTCCGCACCGACGGCGAGGGCACGCTTGGTGCGGGAATCTATCGCGACGACCGACGGCTCGGAGACGACGATCCCCCGCCCACGCACATAGACAAGGGTATTCGCCGTGCCCAGGTCTATACCCAGATCGCGGCTGAACGCACCGAGGAAATAATCGAAGGGGCGGAACATCTGCCGGGTGGCCTCCCCTGCCCACCGTCCGGTGGACATTGTTGCAATCATGCGTCTACCACCCTGCGCGTCGGTGCGCCGAGGTGTCGGGCGAGTATACACGAACACCCGACATAATGTGCGGCCCGGTCAGTATGATATACTCCGGCCCCGAAGCGGGTTGGTGCGGCGATGGGGGAGCATGGGCATGGACAACGACGCACGCAAACGCATCCGGCGGGCGATGCATGCGCGTCAGGCGGCCAGCCCGAAGTTGCGCGGCCAGTACAAACGCGCCGTCCGCGCCGCCCGGTTGGAGCAGGAAGTGAAAGGCCAACCCGAACTCGGGCCGCGTACCGCGCGCATCCAGGAAACGGAAGCGATGCCTGTCGTCGTCCCCCCGCCCCGGCGCAAAGGCCCGGCGCGCTGGGTTTTCTTCCTCGCCGCGCTCCCCGTCCTGCTTCTCCTCGGCGTCGGCGCGTACGCGCTCAATGTCATTCTCCACGCGGAGCGCGCCGCAAGTACCATCTCCCAGCCGATCCTGCCGCGCGGTCCGCAAGCCGTTGTCGCAACGGACACGCCGCGCCCGACGAATACGCCAAATGCGCAAGGCACGATCGCACCGCTCCCGATCGTGCAGGCAACGCCGATACCGCTATCCACCCAACCGCCGCCGATCAACTTCGACCGCAAGGACCCGTTCACAATGCTCCTGCTCGGGGTGGACACGCGCGAGGGGGACACCGACCCGTCCCGCTCCGACACAATCATCCTCGCGTATGTGGACCCGCTGGAGAAGCATGTCAATCTGCTCTCGATCCCGCGCGACCTGCTCGTCACGCAGGCGGGCGGGTATGGGCAGGCGAAGATGTCCGATGTCTACGCGAACGGCGAGGTCAGCAAGTACGTGGACCCGACACGCGGCGGCATTGCCCTCGTGCGGGACACGATCGAGCAAAACTTCCGCATCCAGATTGACTACTATGCGCAGGTGGATTTCGTTGGCTTTCGGAAGATCGTGGATGCCTTCGGCGGTGTTACCGTGGACAACGCCTACTCGCTCAAGGACGACGAATACCCGACGGAGGATTACCAGTTCACGCGCGTCTTCTTCCCAGCGGGACTGATGCATCTCGACGGCGATGAGGCGCTGAAGTTCGCCCGTACCCGCCACGATGACAACGACTTCCAGCGCAACCAGCGCCAGCAGCAGGTGATCCTCGGCATCCGGCAGCAGGCGTTGCAACTCAACCTGCTTCCGAAAGCGACCGGGCTAATTGACACGCTGGCCGACTCGGTGCGCACTGATTTTCCGCGCGGCAACCTCAACAGCAACTGGATCGGCTTCGCGAAATTCGGCACTGATTTGCAGGGAAACGCGATCCAGCAGTTCACGCTCACCGATCTGCTGCGCGACACGACGATCAACGGCGGCTACTACGCGACGCTCGATTGGAATCTCGCCATCGCCCGCGCCAAGGAGTTTTCGCCCAAAGAGAACCGGGACAGCATCACCGCGCAGGCGAACGCGGGCGTCAATCTGAAGGCGAAGGTCGTCGTCGAGAACGGCACGCGCAATGGTGGACTCGCTAACCGCTGGTCGGCGACCCTGCAAAAGGAGGGCTACGCGACCGCCTCCTTCATTGACGCGCCGCCGGCTACCAAGGGCAACGTGCCGAAATCGAAAATCCTCTTCTTCACGCCGGACAATGAGAAGACCGCCCTCGCCCTCGCCAAGACGTTCGGGTTCAGCCCGGCCAGCGTGGATGGGAAAACCAAGCGCCCCCCCGAGTCAGGCGACGCCGACATCCTCATCGTGCTCGGCGACGACGCCAAGGAACCCGGCCTCGCCCCCGCTTGCTGCTAACGAAGCAATGAGCAACGAGCAATGAGTGGAGAAGCGACCCTCCTCGTTGCTCATTGCTCATTGCTGGTTAGTGGAATGTCCAGGTGACGCTGGTGCCGGTGTGGATACGCTGGATCGTTTCGCCGAGGATGCGTGCGACGGAGAGTTGCGTGATGAGACCAGGATCGGTTTCCGGCGGCAGTACGAGCGGGATGGTGTCGGTACAGACGACTTCTTTGATCGGACTGTTGCGCAGCCGCTCGATTGCCGGGCCGGACAAGACCGGATGCGTGCAGGCGGCATACACGGCGGAGGCGCCGTGCTCGACCGCCGCGCTCGCCGCCTGGCAGATGCTGCTGGCCGTGTCAATCTCGTCGTCCACGATCAGCACCGGGCAACCCGCGACCGTGCCGATCACATTGAGAACTTCGGAGTGACCGTCGTTGCCGACGCGGCGCTTCTCGATGATCGCGAGCGAGGCATCCACAAGCGTCGCGACATTGCGCGCCCGCTTCGCGCTGCCGAGGTCGGGCGCGAGGACAACGAGGTTTTTTAGCCGCTTCTCGCGGAAGTAGTCACCGATCAGAAACGAAGCGGTCAGTTCGTCCACCGGGATATTAAAGAAGCCCTGAATCTGCCCGGCGTGGAGATCGAGCGCGAGCACCCGATTCGCCCCGGCGACGGAGATCATGTCCGCCAGCAGCCGCGCCGTGATCGGCACGCGCGGCTGATCCTTCTTGTCGGTGCGGCCATAACCGAAGAACGGCAGCACCGCCGTGATCCGCCCCGCCGACGCCCGCTTCAGCGCGTCAATCATGATGAGCAGTTCCATGATCGAACGGTTGATCGGGCGGCAAAGCGGCTGGACGACGAAAACATCGTTCTCGCGCACGCTTTCGAGGATGCGCACGAAGATATTTTCGTTGGAGAACTCGAAGACCTCGGCGCGGCCAAGGGGGATGCCGATTGAGTCGCAGATACGCTGCGCGAGTACAGGATTCGCATTCCCCGTGAAGACGCGCAACTCGCCGTAGACACTGCCCATCACGTATCATCCCTTCACCATCTCAGTAGCGTAGGCTTCAGACTGCGTCCCGGTATCGCTCTCGCAGGCTCAAAAAGCCCGCGCCATTGGTTCAGGGACGCAGGCTGAAGCCTACGCTACCAGTCGCTTCTTCATCGCTCTCGTCCGCTGCGTCGCGCATCTCGGCGATATATGCTGCGAGGCCCGCTTCCGCCGCTGCCTGCTCGGCGATCTGCTTGCTTCGCCCCTGGCCCGTCGCCAGCACACGATCATCGAGCATCGCGGCGACGGTGAAGCGGCGCTCGCGATCGGTTTCCGGGGTATCGAGCGTCGCGTAGGTTGGCGTGATGCGCTCGCGCTCTTGGGCGATCTCCTGGAGTCGCCCCTTGAAGTTCCCCGCCATCGTCCGCGCGACGACTTCGTCCGCCTCGGCGTCGAGGATCGGTACCAAAAACGCCTCGACCGCCGCGATCCCCCGGTCGAGGAGAATAGCCGCGAGCAATGCCTCGAAGGTGCCGCCGAGCACGCGATCGGGCAATTCGATACCGCGCTCCCCCTTGGAGATGAGCAGCATCCGGTCGAGGCCGATCCGGCGCGCCCACCGCGCCAGCGTCTGGTTGCTGACGAGCGCCATGCGGCGGCGCGTCAACTGCCCTTCAGGCGCGTCCTTGTAGCGATTAAACAGGTACTGCGCGACGATGAACCCAAGCGCGGCATCGCCGAGAAATTCGAGCCGTTCGTTCGATTCCGTCGCGCTCGCGTCCTCGTTGAGATAGGAGCGATGGATCAGCGCCTCACGTAGCAAGTCCCACCGCGCGAACTGCATGTCGAGCGCGGCGGCCGCTTGCGCGACTTCCGGCTCCATCTGCTTCAGCGACGGCTTCCGCTTCGCGCCCGCATTTCGTGTCCGTATCCGCTGCGAAATGGCCTCATCCTCCCGATTAGCGCTCGCCGTGCATCCGCAATCCGATGGATGCGCCGTGCGCTGATGAGTATAGCATCGGCAGCAGACGGAGAATGGTACACTGCCGCGAGCACGACGGTAGTCAGTCGGCACTCAGCACTCAGCACTCAGCACTTTCGACTGGAAGGAGCGCCCAACTGTGAAAGTAGTCGTCACCGGGGGCAGCGGCGGCATCGGCCATCTCGTCTGTATGGACCTCACCCAGCACGGGCACGAAGTGATTAACGCAACCCGCTCCGCGCCGAAGCAGCCGCAGCCGGGCGTCAAGTTCGTCCAGGCGAACACGTCGGACATGGGTGAACTGGTCAGCGCGTTCGCCGGGGCGGACGCTGTCATGCACATCGCGGCGATCCCGAACCCAATGCGCAACCCTGCGCAAGTTGTCTTCAACGAAAACACCGAGGGAACATACAACGTCTGCGAGGCGTGCTACGCGCTCGGTATCGGCAGCGTCATCTATGCGTCGAGCATCAACCACCTCGGCCTCGATTTCCGCTACCGTGACTTCACGCCCGATTATTTCCCGGTGGACGAGGAGCATCGCACGCTCGCGCAAGACCCGTACGCGCTCTCGAAAGTCGCCTGCGAGGAGATTTTGCACGGTTTCCATCGCCGCTGCGGCATGCGGACGATCTCGATCCGCCCACCCGCCGTCATCCTGCCCGACCAGTACCAGCGCCGGTTCGACGCGAACCGCCAGAATCCGCTCACCGCTGGCGGGTTTTTGTGGACATATGTGGACGCGCGGGACCTCGCGACGCTCTTCCGCCTCGCCCTCGAACACACCGAACTCGAAGACGAAGTGATCTACGGCACCGCCGAGGACGCCTGGGCCGAACGCCCCCTCGCCGAACTCATCCCGCACTATTTCGCGCAGGCCGGCAACAAAGCCGCCCACATGACCGGCGATGCCGCAGGCGTCTCGAACGCCAAGGCGAAACGCCTCCTCGGCTTCCAGCAGCAATACTACTGGCGTGACATGGTGAAGCAATGAGTGATGAGCAATGAGCAATGAGGAAGGCTGTTCACCCACTCATTGCTCATTGCTCATCACTCATTGCTGAACGACCGAAGGGAGTGTCCATGCGCATCGTCGTTACCGGAGGCAGCGGCATCGTCGGCGGCTTTGTCGTCCGCAATCTCCTTGCGGCCGGGCATGAGGTCATCAATGTAACGCGACGCCCGCCGCGCGCCCCCGTTCCGGGCGCGGGGTTCGTGCAGGCGGACATGACGGAGATGGGGCAGGTCGTCGGCGCGGTGGCATTCCGGGGAAAGGTCGCGGACGCGGTGATCCATCTCGCCGCGCTGCCGAATGTCTGGCCCGTCGCGTCGTCGCTGCCGACCGAGGTATGGCGGATCAATGCGCTTTCGGCCTACAACGTCGCGGAGGCGTGCGCGCAACTCGGGATCATGAAGTTCGTCGAGACGAGCAGCGTCAACGTCCACCAATACCTGCGCTCAGGTGGCAGCGTTGCGCCTCCTCGCTGGCCGATGGACGAGACGACGCCCAATTGGGTCGTCAATGCCTACGGACTGTCCAAGATCGCGGGCGAGGCGACGGCGCAAATGCTCCACGCTCGCACGGGCGCGCAGGCGATCTCGATTCGCCCCGCCCTCGTCATCGCGCCCGATGAATACGCGATGCGCATCGCCCAGATGCGCGGCGACCGCCCGAAGACGTGGCTCTCGTGGGCCTATACCGACGCGGAAGACCTCGCGGAATCCTATCGCCTCGCTGTCGAGAAAAAGGACCTCGGCTGTGAAGCCTTCTACATCGTCAACGATGAGGCATTCACCGATGAACCAATCGAGACCTGTATCAGGCAGGCATACCGCGACGCCGGTCCACTCGACATCGGCGTTACGGGCCACGAAGCGGACATCTCCAATACGAAGGCGAAGCGCCTGCTCGGCTGGAAGCCGCGCCATTCGTGGCACGAGTATGAGAAGCAATGAGCAATGAGCAACGAGCAGGGAGTTCGCAGTTCGAGGTAACTCATTGCTCATTGCTCACGACCGAAGGGAGTGCATATGCGCGTCGTCGTCACCGGCTCCAGTGGCCGCATCGGGCAACAGGTCGTCAAGGAACTCGCCGCGCACGATTACCAGGTGATCGCGACGGACATTGCCCGCGCACCGCGCGATCTCCCGGCGGGGGTGCAGTATGTGCAGGCGGACATGACGAAGCCTGCCGACGCGGTCGGCGTCCTCACCTTCCGGGGCAAGAAACCGGATGCGGTACTGCATCTCGCAGCGATCCCGAACCCGACGAAAGACCCGCCGGAAGTCGTCTACGCAACGAATGTGCGCAGTGTCTACAATGTCGTCGAGATGGTCGGCACGCTCGGCATCCCGAAACTGATCGAGACGAGCAGCATCAACTGGCTCGGCATGGACTTCCGCACCCATGCATGGTGGCCGTCCTATCTGCCGGTGGACGAGTTCCACCCCCATCAGGCGCAAGACCCGTACGCCTTGTCCAAGTTCGTCGGCGAGCAGGCAGCGGAGATGATCCGCAACCGCTGCGGCACCGAGGTGATCTCCATCCGCCCGCCCTATGTCGTCTTTGATGGCTGGTGGCCGGGTGTCGTCGCGCGCATCCACAACGATCCACTGTCCTTTGCCTCCGGCCTTTGGGCATACATTGACGTGCGCGACCTCGCTGCCGCCTATCGTAAGGCGCTCGAAACGCACGTCACCCTTCACGAATCCTTCTTTATCGTCGCGGACGACGCGCTCGCCGAACGCCCCGTCGCCGAACTCGCCCCGCAAGTTTCCAAGGAACTGGGTGAGAAGGCCAAGTCCCTCACCGGCGCCCAGCCCGGCGTGGACAACGCCAAGGCGAAGCGGATGCTCGACTGGCAGCCGCAAATCTCATGGCGGGATTTTTCCTAACCTCCGCTCGTGGCACCGTGGTTGCATCTCCCAGCGCAAGGCAGCGCAGGCGCGCCGCGATGACGCGAGCGAAGGAGCAACACATGGATCGCCCAAAGGACGATGAAGCGCAACGCCAGGCGACGATTGCGGCGGGGCAGGGCGCCGTTTCGGAGGAACTGACCGCCGACGAAGCGGGAAACGCGCACCGCAAAGAGGGCGACAGCGCGGTCCATGATGCCAGCGGCCACGAAGAGGAAGTCGGCCGCGAGGGCGGTCGCACCGATCACCTCGTCCTCGACAAGGGTGATGCCGTGCCGCGCCACCCGCAAGGCTAAAACAGTAGCGTAGGCTGATGAACCTTGAAACCTTGATTCGGCAAGAGACACACAGGCTGGAAAGCCTACGCTACCGGTAGCCGGGCGCCCTCTGGGCAGATTTCCAGCCTGCGTCCCCGGATTACCGATTCAGCCAGTGAAGGTTCATCAGCCTGCGTCCTAAGCGGGACGGAAAAACGGGGACGGAGGCTGAAACCTACGCTACCGACAGTTACGGATTCGGCGGTGGTATTGATGCCAAAACCGCGTCTCGAAGCGCCTGCACCCGTTCCCCGATCTCATTCGTTCGCGTCGTTACGGCGTCTGCCGCCTGATGTTGGCGCGCCGCAGATGCGGGGAGCGTGGTCGCCAGTTCTTCCGCATGTCGGCTGAGTGTCGCAATCTGTTCGACTGCGGTATCCAACATCGCCAGTTGCGCAGCCAGTGCGTTGAGCGCGTCATTGTACGACGCGACCAATTTGTCCAGGTCTTCCGTCACCATCGCGATTCGCACTCCCTCCGCTTCTGCCGCGAGCGTCACCATACGCACCTCATCATCCGTGACGCGACGCGTCATCTCGGCGGTTCGCCCAGCGAAATACTCCGCCACGCTGTCGTCCTGCTCGACATCCGCCTCATGCATTTGCGCTTCTTTGCGCGAGCGCGTCAGACGATCTGACAGCATCTGACTCCGCGCCCGCCGCAACGCCGCCAATCGCTCCTCATATTCTTCATGCAGCGTCACATCGCACCTCCATGAGCAGAAACCGGGGAGGAGCGCAGAGAGCGCAGAGGACACAGAGAAGAGAACGAATGTTGGAAAGACCAGAATATGACTCCTCTTTCTCC
>JALYXG010000499.1 GCA_030947205.1 Chloroflexota bacterium | reverse complement strand
AGGTGATCGTCACGCTCGATGACCGGCTCCGCTCCCGCTTCGAGGGTGGACTGACGACCGACGTGCAGACACCGGACCTCGAATCGCGCATGGCGATCCTCCGGCAGCGCGGCGAGGAGGCCGGCGTACATGTGCCGACCGAAGTGGTGGACTATATCGCGCACAAAATCCAGTCCAACGTCCGCGAGTTGGAGGGCGCGCTGAACCGGATCGTCATGATGGCGCGGATGAACGGCGTCGCGGTGACGATGGATGTGGCGACGCAGGCGCTCAACGATGTGGCGTTGAACAACCGCCGCCGCCTGATTACCCCGGCGCGGATTGTGGAAGTGGTGGCGAAGTTCTACAACTGCTCGGAAAAGGAGATGCGCGGCCGGGGGCGTTCTAAGGACATCGTCGTGCCGCGCCAGGTGGCGATGTACATCATCCGGCACGAGACGGACCGCTCGCTCGCGGACATCGGCGGGGAACTCGGTGGCCGCGACCACACAACAGTCATCCACGGCACCGGGAAGATCGAGAAAGAGATCGAGACGAGCAACCAACTCCGCCAGGAAGTCCTCACCATCCGCGAAATGCTCTACGCGGATTGAGAGGGGGATTTCTGAACCACCAATGCTCCTCTCTGGGCAGCATTGGTGGTTCGTGTTACGCAGTTCGCGAGAGAAACCCGGTGGTAGCGGGCTTTAGCCTGCTTCTCTGGTGCAGGTTAAAGCCCGCTACCACCAAGAAGTTGCCCCAATAGAGTAAGTCCTATGGTGATTCGCGTTTCATTGCATCGCGACGAGCGGATCGGCGTGACGGTGGATCAGTTTCCAGTCCGTGCCTTCGCGGCGGAAGATTTCGGTGACGCGGAGCGTTTTCGGGGCGAATTGCTCGCCGCCGCTCGGGCGCACATCGCCGCGCTCGATGGCGACGGTGTAGGCCATCTCCGGGGTGATGTGGCAGGCGATGATGTCGGATCGTACGGAGCCTTCCGCATTGCGCGTGGCGGCCCAGGTGTAACGGTTCTCGACGGCTTCCCAGCCTTGCTCGGAGCCGCCGTAGCCGCCGAACATCGTGATGTCGTTGGTGTGTGACGCCTGCGCTTTCCACGGCCCGTCGTCGCCGTTGAAGAAGGCGGCAGTCGCCTCCTGTCGCCGGGCGAGGAAGGCCCGGAACGCTTGCTCATGTTCGATGGGTGACGATGACACTTTTTGTATTCCTTCCGTCTTCGTCCCTCAAAGGACGCGGAAACGTTTGACCATCGCTTCGTCCACCTCGACGCCGAGGCCCGGTCCGTCGGGCACGGCGATAAAGCCGTCCACCATCTCCAGTCGGGTGGTGCACAGGTTGTTAAGCAGCGACGCGGACGAGACGTTGTATTCCAGGTAGCGCGAATGCATTAGGTAGGCGTTGAGGTGGAGCGACGCCGCCTTGAGGATGTCGGTCAGCCAGGCGTGCGGGACGCACTCGATTTGGCGGCGCGTCGCGAAGTCGGCGATCTGCTTGCCGACGGTCAGGCCGCCGCAGCGTGACAGGTCGGGTTGCAAAACATCCACGCGCCCCTCGGTCGCCAGCCGCTCGAACTCGTCGAACCCGGCGTATTGCTCGCCCGCCGCGAGCCGCAGCCGCGTCGTGTGCTCGGAAAGTGTGCGATAGCCGGCGATGTTCTCCGGGTGCAGGCAATCTTCGAGCCAGACGACGCCGAGGCCCTCCAGTTCGCCGATGACCGTGATCCAGTCGCGCAGCGAGCGCGGACGGTAGGGATTGTCGTAGGCGACGCCGTACCAGCCGCCGTCCACCAACAGCTCGATCGCCGGCCCCGCCTCCTCGCGCGCCGCCCGGACGAGCGCGACATCCCGCGCGATGTCGTGGCCGAACGCGCCCCAACCGAACTTGATCGCCGTGAAGCCGCGCTCCACATACTCCGCGACCGCCGCCTTCATCGCGTCGGGGGTGGGGCGGAAAAGGGTCGAGGCGTATCCCTTGACCTTGTCGCGATACTTCGCGCCGAGCAGCATGTGTACCGGCTGGCCGAATGCCTTGCCCGCGATGTCCCACAGGGCGATGTCCACGCCGGAGAGCATCTGCATCCCCGCGCCCTGCCGACCGTAGTAGGCGAGGAAACGATACATCTTCTGCCAGAGCCGCTCGCGCTCCAGTGGGTTTTCGCCGAGCAACGCCGCCTTCAGGGACTCGATGCCGATCTGCCCGCCGGACGGCGCGTCCACAATCGCCTTGCCGACGTGCGGCTGCGTCTCGATGTCCGCCCACCCCACAATGCCCTCGTCCGTGCTGACTTTCAGGAGCGCAATGAAGCGCGTCCCGTGCGCCTCGCTGGCGACCGACGGGTCCGGGTAATCCTTGCCCGTGTCCAGCACCATCGCCTCGACATCGGTGATCTTCACCGCTCCTCCTCCCGTGATTGCACCCGGCACAT
>JALYXG010000478.1 GCA_030947205.1 Chloroflexota bacterium | reverse complement strand
GTTTCGGGTTCCATTCCGCCAGCCATTTTTCGTGGCCGGAGGCGATCTGCTGCTTCACGGCATCGCCACGGCCACGCGTCTTACCGCCAAGCCGGTCAGAAACGGCGGCGATCAGCGCGTCCAGCGTCAGCGCCGCGTCCCCGATCAGGGCGTATTGCACGGGGACATCCTTGTTGATGTCCCCCGCATCGAGTGTTGCATGGACGAACGTCTTGCCCGTTGGCATCGTCACGCCGTAGTTCGTGCGCGCCAGCGAGCAGCCGATGCCGAAGATGACATCGGCATTCTGGAGCGCGTCCCACGCAGGGCGAGGCATCGAACGGCCCGCGCACCCCAGTGCGAGCGGGTGGTTCTCCGGGAAGGCGCTCTTGCCCTGGATCGTCGTCGTCACGGGCGCTTCGAGCAGTTCCGCCAGTTGCTGCAACTGCGGCCACGCCTTGGCGTAGTGGACGCCCTGCCCGGCGTAGATCACCAGCCGCTCCGCGCCGACGAGTACGCCCGCCGCCTCGTCCACCGCCTGCGGATCAGGCCCGGAGCGGAGCCGGGGTGTCGGCACATAGTTGATCTCCCCCGGAAATTCCTCGGCCATCACGTCGGTCGGAATCTCGACGAGTGTCGGGCGCGGACGGCCATTCTTCGCCTGAGTGAAGGCGCGCCGCAGGGCATCGGGCACCACGCTGGCGAGCGTCACCTGTTCGGCAGATTTGGTGACGTGCTGGAAGTTCATCACGGCGCTAAAGTTCGGCGGCACATTGTTGAGGTGGCGCGGGAACCCGGCGGGCAGGACGACGATCGGCACCGAATCGGCGTACGCTTGTGCAACGCCGCCGAAGGCATTCTCGGTGCCCGGCCCATGCTGCATCGTGAAGACGCCAATCTGATCGCCAGAAGTCACGCGGCTCACCGCGTCAGCCATATGGAGGCCGGTGCGCTCCTGCCGGACGATGATCGTGCGGATATCCGCCTCGGCGGACGCCTCGATGATCGAGTTGACGGGATAGCCGATGAGAAACTGGACCCCCTCGCGCTTGAGAATCTCGGCGACGGCTGCGGATACCTTCATGCGTGCTTCCCCCTCGTGATGGTTGCGGATGGCCTTCGGGGCGATTATAGCCGCTTGTCCCGGCAATACCACCCGCATCCATGCCGAATATTCACATACTGAACAGTCGCCGCAGCGAGCGATGACATGGCGGCAGAAAAAATCCCCGGCGTTTGCCGGGGATTCGTGCCATCACATACGGGAGAATGTTATGGATTGACGACGACGTGCAGCCCGCTCGACCCATTGTTCGCGAAGTTGCCGGCGACGATGACATGCGAGGAAAGGCCATTCGCATTCGTGGGGGCCGTCGTCGTGCTGACGAAAAGCGGGCTACCGGCGAGGCACCCGGTGCGTCCGCCGTCACCGCAGTAGGGGCTGACATCCGGTGAATCCTGCTGCTGCTGCTGCCCGGTCGGGACGCCATTCGCGCAGGTGTAGTACCCGGCGTTGCAATAGTACGATTCGGGCGCGCCACCGATCTTGTGGTAGTAGCAGGTGTAGTCACCGATGTCGCACCCCATCACCTGGAAGGTGCGATCCGGGATCGCCGCGCCCACCGAGCCGGCATTCGCGAATGCCATCATCAGGAGCAACACACCGACAGCCATCGTCACGAGCGGGCGCACACCACGAACAATCATCCGTTTCTCCTTGTTATCTGACCCGGAACACGATTCATCGCAGCATACACCACGCCAGTATTGTTTGCAAAATCAGCGAGACGCGGAGGAATCTCGCCCTCGCCATGATGAAGCACTCTAAGAATCCGGTAGCGTAGGCTTCAGCCTGCGTCCCCACGTAACACTCGCAGGCTGGAAAGCCCGCGCTACCGGGAAGGGGACGCAGGCTGACGCCTACGCTACCTACACATAGCGGGGCGGGCGACCGTCCGTTTTGCGCGGCATGAGCGTGCCGCCACGGGCGATCAGCCAGTCCACGACCTCACCGATGACGGCATCCGGTGTACTCGCGCCCGCTGTGACGCCGACAGTCTCCTTCCCTTCGATCCATGCGGGGTCAATCTCCGCCGTGGATTCGATGTGATAGGAGGGCGTGCCGAGATGATTGCCGATCTCCGCGAGATGTTTCGTGTTCGCACTCTTGCGCCCACCGATGACGAGCACGACATCTGCCTCGCGCGCCAGTGTGCGCATCGCCAGTTGGCGATCCGTCGTCGGCTTGCAGATCGTGTTGATGACGCGCACCTCACCGCCGAGCGGCAGGGCGAGCGCGGTCAGTTCATTGACGAAGGCGATCACCTCGTCCAT
>JALYXG010000468.1 GCA_030947205.1 Chloroflexota bacterium | reverse complement strand
CGTGAGGCAGTGCGGTAGCCTTCAAGCGGTCTTGGTATGACTCTCCGTAAGGCTTCGGCCAATGCTCAGAGCAACGGTCAATGCGTATGGATCAATCTCCCCTCCCCCGCGTGGCGGGCGGAGGGGCAGGGGGTGGGGGCCGTCACTCCGACAATGCCTTCGCTTTCGACCCCGCGCCGCTCGCGAGTCTGTCCTGCTTCAATGCGGCGAGTTGCGTGTCCACGAGCGATGCGCGGGCGACTTCGGTGATCTGCCGATCCAGTTCTGCGTCGGACGAGCCGCTGAAGTCGGAGAGCGCGCCCGAGGCGAGCAGTTCCTCCGTCGCCAGCGCGCGGGCGCGGACCTGCTGGACGCGCGCCTGCGCCCGCTGAAGCGTTTGTGTCGCCTCGACCATCGTGCCGCCAAGACCGGCAATCGCTTCATTTGCCCGCGCCTGCGCCTCGGAGGCGGCGTAGGTCGCTGTGAACGCCTCCTTCTGGATGCGGAACGATTCGATGCGCTCGGCGAGTCGCTGCTGATTGGCGATCAGTTGCGCCTCCTGGATGGCGAGCGCGGCGTGCTGCTCCCGGAGCATCGCCACCTGCGACTCGACCGCCGCCCGGCGCGTCAAGGCGATGCGCGCGAGGTCGTCGCGATCCTGCGCGACGGCATCGTACGCCTGCACACCGAGGCGGTCGTAGCGCGCGCCGATCTCCGCGACTTGCAGTTCGATCCGCTTCTTCGCGGTCGAAACCTCGGCCAGCCCCCGGCGGACATCTTGCAACAGTTGCAACTGGCGGTCGTAACTCATTTCCAGCGCATACCGTGGGTCTTCGGGTTCCGGGGTATGATGCGTTCTGCTCTTGATTACCGCTTTGACACGGGCGGAAAGGGTCATCGGTAGGCTTCCTTTCGGCGCGGTACGCCCACCGGCGCGGGCGCATCGTCCAGCGCCAGCGCCTGGAGGGTGCTCATCCCCGCTTGCAGTGCGGCCACCTCGCGCGCGACATCGGCGGTGATTTGCGCCACCGTCCCCGCCATGTCGCCGCCGAGCGTCGCATACGCGGCGGTGCGGATATGGCGGACGATGCCCTCGATCTCCTCGACACGGGCGCGCGCCGGTTGGAGCAATTCGTACAAAAGCCGCATGTCCGGCTCAGTCTGCATCAGGCGCAGTTGCGCGTCGAGCGGCGCCGCGACACGGTCAATCCGGCGGACGAGGCCCGCCAATTCACCCTGCACGCTGCCGTGCGTCTGGATCACCGCGACGGCTGCCCGCGCGCTCGTCGTGGCATCGCCGAGGCGCACCCGGAGTTGCATCAGGCTGCGGCGCGGGCCGGGCGGGCTGGTCTTTTCCTGAATACGCAGCGCGGTGCGGTTCACGCGCGGGTCGCGACGAATCCGGCGATACGCCGACCGCGCGACGAGAAACAGCACCATCGGGATCAACACGAAGACGATAGCCGCCACACCGAGTAGCGCGATAATCGCCGTCAGCACATCCCCAACACCGACGAACACCAATGCATCCATCTCAATCCTGCCTTCTCCCTCGTCTATCAACCGCAACGCCGTCTTTGACATAATACTTCAGAAAGTACGCACCGCACATCCGTCGGGTTGTCTGAACACGCGTACACGGTAGGTTCCCGCTCTTGGTGCCGATAGCGCGCGTAGTGTATCCTCGCCCCATCGAATGATTCGTCGGACAATTGGCGGGGCGCTCAGTCCTCAGTCCTGAATCTTTACGGGAGGTTCGCGTGACGCTGTTTCGACTGGATGGCAAGGTGGCATTCATCACGGGGGCGGGGAGCGGCATTGGCGAGCAGGCGGCGCTGCTCTTCGCGCAGCAAGGGGCGACGATCGCCGTCGCGGACGTCAACCCAGAGGGCGGGCGGCGCGTCGTGGAAGCGATCACCGGCGCGGGTGGTACGGCCTCATTCCATCATGTGAATGTCACCGATCCCGCGAGCGTGCGGGCGGCGATTGACGCCGTGACCGGGCAATACGGGCGGCTCGACATCGGCATCAACAACGCGGGTATCGGCCTCGTCGGCGATGTGACGGAGACGAGCGAGGAGGACTATGACCGGCTGATGGACGTCAACGTCAAGGGGGTCTTCCTGTGCGCGCAGGCGGAAGTGCGCTGGATGAAGGGGCACGACGGCGGTGCGATCATCAACACATCATCCGTCGCCGGCATGGTCGGGGTAGATCGCCGCTTCGCCTACAGCACGACCAAGGGCGCGGTGACGGCAATGACGAAGCAACTCGCCGTGGATCACGTCAAGGACCGCATCCGCGTCAACTGCGTCTGCCCCGGCACCGTCGAGACGCCCTTCGTGGACGCCTACCTCGCGAAGCATCACGCGGGCGAGGAAGAAGCAACGCGCGTGCAATTGCGCGCCCGCCAGCCGCTCGGTCGCCTCGGCCAGCCGGATGAGATCGCCTACGCGATGCTCTACCTCGCCTCCGACGAAGCGGCCTTCGTCACCGGCTCCGCGCTGATCATTGATGGCGGCCTGACGGCGCGGTAGAACGCACGACAAGAAGCGGAGGCACCAATGAAGCTCGGTTATTTCACGATGCCACTCCATCCACCCGGCTCAGATATCGGGCAAACGATGGCCCACGATCTTGAGCAGATGATCGCGCTCGACCGTCTCGGCTACAGCGAAGCATGGATTGGCGAGCATTTCACATCGCGATGGGAGAACATCCCCTGCCCCGATCTCTTCATCGCGCAGGCATTGGCGCTTACGAAGCAGATCGTGCTGGGGACAGGCGTCTCCTGCCTGCCCAACCATAACCCGCTGATGCTGGCGCAGCGAATCGCGCAACTCGACCAGATGGCGCAGGGCCGCTTCCGCTGGGGGGTCGGATCGGGCGGCTTTTCCGGCGACTTCGAGCTATTCGACATTGATGTGCAGCATATGGAACAGCGGCAGTTGACGCGCGACGTGCTCGACGCGGTGCTGGCGCTCTGGGACGACCCGCAGCCGGGGCTGGTGGAGCACCCGCGCTGGCGCTACCGGGTGCCGGAAGAGCAAGATGACATCGGGCTCGCGCTCCACCTGCGCCCTTATCAGCGCCCCCACCCGCCCATCGCTGTGGCGGGGATCGGGCCGCGCTCCGACATGCTGACGCTGGCCGGGGAGCGCGATTGGATACCGATGAGCATCAACATCGTTACACCGGCGACGCTGACGGCGCACTGGGAAACCTACGCCGCGAGTAGCGCGCGGGCCGGGCGCACGGCGGACCGCGCGATCTGGCGCGTCGCACGCGATGTCTACATCGGCGAGACGCCGGAGCAGGCGCGGCGCGATGTGCTCGACGGCGTGCTGGGGCGCGACTGGCGCGATTACTTCCTGCCGCTGCTGAAGAAGAACAACATGCTGATCGGTCCGAAGCTCGACCCCGCGATGCCGGACGAAGCGGTGACGCTCGAATACTTGTGCGAGAACCTCTGGATCGTCGGCGACGTGGCGGAGGTGACGCGGAAGTTGCGCGACCTGTACACAGCCGTCGGCGGCTTCGGCACGCTGCTGGTGATGGGCCACGAGTGGCAACCGGAGGAGAAGTGGCGGCGCTCGATGGAGTTGCTGATGACCGAGGTCGTGCCACAAATGGCCGATCTGGAGGCGCGGATCGGTTTAAGGTGAGGGAGAGGGGCATCATGGCGATAGATGAGGGAGAAGCCGCCGGATGGCAGGAGTCGAATTCGGCCACCTTCGTGGACAATGGCCGCATCTACACACCGGATCGCGACACGATCGCGTGCACGTTCGTTGATTGCATCCCCGCGCACCGCGACGACGCATTCTGCGGCGTCGAGATCGGCCACGGCCAAGGGTGGCTGATGGACGCTATCCTCGGACAGTACCCGCATGCGCGGATGATCGGTGTGGACGGCTCGGACGCGATGCGCGACGCCGCGACCGCGCTGCTCGCATCACACGCGGGCCGGTTCGACCTGCGCCCGTTCCGGCTGGAAGACGACGCTTGGCTCGACGCGATTGCCGAGCCGGTGCGCTGCTTCGTCAGTTGCCTCGTCATCCACCACCTCGATGGCCCCGGCAAGCGGGCATTGTTTGCAAATCTCTATCGGCATCTCGAACCGGGCGGTGCGCTGCTGATTGCGGACATTGTCGAGCCGACGAGCGCGTGGGGACGGCAGGTAATGGCCCGCGCCTATGATGATACCGTGCGCCGCCAGTCGCTTGCGTTCACTGGCAACCTCGCCGTCTTCACGCAATTCCAGGCCGACCATTGGAATATCTTCACCTACCCCGACCCGGATTTCGACAAACCATCCACCGTGCCGGAGCAACTCGGCTGGCTGACTGACGCGGGCTTCACGGGCGTGGATGTCTTCTGGGCGATGGCCGGGCACGCACTCTTCGGCGGATACAAAGGGTGATTGCCCCCGCAAGCGGGGAGAGGGATGATTGATCCGTGTGCGTTAGTGATACTCGAAAGGTTCAGGCAGAACGAGGCCGAACCGCGCGCAGAGTACGTGCATGTCGTGACGGTCGTCATCGTCCGGCTCGTAGGCGAGATGGCAGCGGAGTTGCAACCCTGGTGTCAGGCAGGGGAACGATCTCCCGGCGATTGCCCCAATGCCAGTGAGACCTTCAGGTGGATACCGGAAGGGGTCTCCATCCGGTTGCTGCTGGAGAGCATTGCCGTCGCGGTCGAAGGTAACGAGATGTACGTCAATCTGCCGATCCGTGGGGTCACGGAAGACACACCGCGTCGGCAACTCGTTTACAGCAAGCGCAAATCCCAAGCCGCGCAAGGCATCCTGTGCGTCATCGAGTTGCGCCATTGCCATCACAATATCCAGATCATCATGTGGGCGTGTCTCGCTACCGACCAGTGCATCAATGCCCCAGCCGCCATTGAGCCAGACCATACTACCGGCCTCTTCGAGGCATTCCAGGACTTCCAGTACATCCGCTACGCGCATCATGGAAACAATTTAACACATTGAGGCGCGGAAAAGAAAGCCCGCCCCCATTGCTGGGAGCGGGCTTCGGCGTCATTTCTGACGACTGACGACTGGCGACTGACTACTCGTTTAGTAGTCCATGCCGCCCTGTGGCATCGCCGGGGCTGAGTTCTTCTCCGGGATGTCAGTGATCAGGGCTTCGGTCGTCAAGATCATCCCCGCAATGGAGGCGGCGTTCTCAACCGCCGAGCGGGTAACCTTGACCGGGTCCGTGATGCCGAGCTTGATCATGTCACCATATTGGCCGGTGATCACGTCGTAGCCGATATTCGAGCCGCCGTCCTTGCTATGGCGGCGGACCGTCTCGATGACGACCGAGCCGTCGAGGCCGGCATTCTGCGCGATACCGCGCATCGGCTCCTCGAGCGCGCGGCGGAGGATGTTGACACCGGTCATGATGTCACCCTTCGCCTCGA
>JALYXG010000433.1 GCA_030947205.1 Chloroflexota bacterium | reverse complement strand
CCTTCGCGGTGCTGCCGGACGCGGTACAGCAGGAACTCCAGCCGCTGCGGCATGTGCTCGGCAGCCGAATGCTCCTCTCCGACCCGCCCCGGCACACGCGGCTGCGCACGCTGATGACCAAGGCGTTCTCCGCCCGCGTCACGGAGACGAAGCGGGAGCGGATTGAAGCAATCTGCACTGCCTTTCTCGACCGCGTGATGGCGCACGGGCAGATGGATGTGATGCACGATGTCGCGGTGCCGCTGCCCGGTTGGGTAATCGCGGACATGCTCGGCGTGCCGCAGGAGGATCAGGAGGACTTCACGCGCTGGAGCCGCGATCAGGTGCGCGTCTACGACCGCTCCGGCACGATGCACGAGCGCATCCCGATCATGCGGCAGGGGCAAGCGAGCATGCTCGAAATGAAGGCGTACCTCGAAGCGGTGATCGCCGCCCGCCGCGCGGAGCCGCGCGATGACCTGATCACGATGATGATCCAGGCCGAGGAAACCGGCGACCGCTTGACGACGGACGAGATGGTCGTGATGTGCATCGCGCTGCTTGTCGGCGGCAACAACTCGACCGCGCACCTGATCGGCAACGCGATCCTCACGCTCGCCCGCCATCCCGAATCGCTCGCCCAACTGCGCGCCAACCCCGACCTGATCCGCCCCGCCATCGAGGAAGTGATGCGCTACGACAGCCCGGTACAGGCGACGAGCCGCGTCGCGCGGGAGCCGATCGCGATTGGCGGCCAGACGATCGAGCCGGGGCAGAATGTTTACCTGCTCTTCGGCTCCGCGAACCGCGACGACGCGCAATTCCCCGATCCGCAACGGTTCGACATTACCCGCCAGCCGAACCGGCACCTATCCTTCGCGCACGGGCCGCACTTCTGCCTCGGCGCGGCCGTCGCCCGCACCGAAGCGCAGATTGCCGTCCTCACCATCGCCCAGCGGTGCGTCGGCCTCCAACTGGCGCACGATCATGTGGACTGGATCGAGGGCTTCGCCTTCCGTGGTCCGAAGTCGCTCCCCGTCACCTTCCACGCCGGATAGGACTCCTATGGGGCGAAGACAAGAACGCGGCCCATCAATGCTCCCGCTCCATCATTATCTCGTCCGATGAGTGGCGCGCAGCGAATGTGCATACATTCATTTTACAAATATCGTGGAGACGCGGGGCGATTCGCGCGTATCATCATCGCGGTGGCCGCGTGCCGCTGGATGATGATACATATGACGCAACGGATCGTGCGCGTCCTTGAATGCCCACGTGTGGCAGCGACCGCGCGATGAACACGGAGGAAGAGCAAGAATGCGACGTAATGGAATCAGGGCGCTACTCGCCGTCCTCGTCATTGTCGGGATTGCCGGGACGGGATTCGCCGCCTACGGGCGGGGGAAAACAGCCGGGCAGCATGCCGCTGCCAGCGACCGGACGGTGTTCGGGCAGGCGCGCGGGACGACCGTGGCCGGTGGCGCCGGTGGGTTCGGCGGCCAAAGTGGACAGGGCGGGCAAGCAACGAGCAGTGGGCAGCGAGTGAGCGGCACCGGAAGCCCGAATGGCAGCGCCACGGCGGGCGGCGGTAGCGCCCTTGCCGGCAAGGTGACCAAGGTGGATAACGGCACGCTCACGCTCCAGGAGCAGGTTGGCACGACCACAACGGTAACTACAGCCGCCACGACGACCGTTTCCACCTTCGCGCCCGCCGCACTCAGCGACCTCGCGGTGGGTGACACCGTCGCGCTGCAAGGCGACAAGACGGGCGATACCGCCTACACCGCCAAGACGATCTTCGCGCTGAATGGGCAACAAGGCCGTGGCGCGCCGGGCCAGGCAGCAGGCGGCGCGGACACCGCCACAGGGACAGCTGCAGCGGGTAGCCCGACGGGTGGCGGCCGCAACCGGGGGCCGGGCGGCGCGGGTGGAGGTTTCCCCGGCCTCAACGGCCCGACCGGTCGGATCACGCAGATCAACGGCGGCACGCTGATCGTGCAGGGGTTCGACGGCACGATGACGACCGTGACGACGAACGCGAGCACGAGCGTCCGCAAGCAGGCGCAGGGCGCGGTGAGCGACATCAAGGTCGGCGACACGATCTCCGTCCAGGGCGATCCGAGCGCCCCCGCCCGCGCGATCACCGATCTCGGCGCGGTGACCTGATCGTCGTGCGGATCGTGTCATCGGCGATGGCGTCCATTATCGTCATCCCTGCGGAGACGCTTCCTCGTCGCCATCAGGGATGTCGAGGCTGGCGCGGACGGTTCGGGCGATAGTGTCCACCGTGGACGAACCCGGCGCACTGAATGCGAGGCGGTTTTTGGTCAGCGCGAAGGCGAGGCCGTACTGCGGGTCGGCGAAACCGAGCGAGCCGCCGTAGCCCGCGTGCCCAAAGGCGGTCGCACGCGCGCCCATCGGCGAGATACGTCTGCCGAGCATGTACCCCAACCCCCGGCGGATCGGCAGGCCGAGCACGACATCCCGCGCCTCGGTCTGGAGCGTCGTCGCGATCCGCACGCGTTCGGGCGGCAGCAACCGGACGCCATCAACACCATCGCCGACGAGCGCCGCGTAGTGCCGCGCCAGCGAGCGGGCATTCATGATGCCACCCCCGGCTGGCAGCACGGCGCGACGCACCTCCGGGCGGTTGAACATCGCGAAATACTCCCTGCTCCCCGGCATGGCGCGCGCGAGCAGCGAGTCGGGTGGTGGGGCGGGGGCGCTCGTGATCGTCGGGTCGTTTTCGAGCGTCGCAACGCGCAGCTCCGCATCGTCAGGAATGCCGAAGAAGAGCGACCGGATGCCGAGCGGCGCGCAAATATCCTCCGCGACGATCCGCTTGATCGGGCGACCGTCCACGCGCCGCGCCAGTTCACCGAGGATCCAGCCAAAGGTGCCCGCGTGGTAGCCGAACTGCGTCCCCGGCTCCCAGAGCGGCGTCATCGCGGCGATCGCGCGGCACGTCCCTTCCCAATCGGTCATCGGCACGTCCGTCGGGCGCTGCGGTATGCCGGCGGAATGCGTCAGCGCGTGACGCACGGTGACGCGCTCTTTGCCATTGGCGGCGAACTCCGGCCAATACGTCGCGATCGGTTCGTCGTAGTCGAGCGCGCCGCGCTCGGCGAGCAGATGAATGACGGTAGCGGTAATGCCCTTCGTGGAGGAGAAGACCGTAAACAACGTCTCGCCATCCACGGGCCGCCCGGTCGCCGGGTCCGCGATGCCCGCCCACGCGTCCACGATCAGGTCGCCATCGCGGTAGACGGCGACCTGAAGCCCGCGCTCGACCCCACGGCCAACGAGGTCGTCGAGCAGTGTCTGAACCATCGCTTGCACGTCCGCCATCATCTTTACCTCGCGCGTTTCTGTCGCGTATCCGTATCGCCCGCAGTGGAGTCTAGCATGTATCACACGGCCACTGACCACCCTTCGAGCAGCGAGTGTGGGGATAGGCAAACCTCGTGCTACATGCTACACTCGCGACCATACGTACGTGCGGTACCGAACCAGCGGACGTCGGTGTTCGTGGTCCGAGGGAGGAAATCTGCAATGGCCTATATTATTGCCGAGCCATGCATTAGTGTGAAGGACGCGTCCTGCGTCGAGGTCTGCCCGGTAGACTGCATCCATGCGACGGACGACGACACCATGTATTTCATTGACCCGAATGAGTGCATTGATTGCGGAGTCTGCGCGCCCGAGTGCCCGGTCGAGGCGATCTTCTTCGAGCCGGATCTGCCGGACGAGTGGAAGAAGTTCATCCAAATCAACGCCGACTACTTCAAAAAGTAGCAGCGACCCCCACGCCGCCCATTCAGGGGCGGCGTGTCCTTTTGTCCGCCCGTTACGGTCGGCTCAAGGCATTGCCCGCGATGGCGACGATACCCATGCAAAGCGCGCCCACGGTCCAGACGATGCCGCTATGAGCAATCACGCCTACAATGACGTACACAAGCCCGGCGATTGGCATCGCGACCGAGTAATACTTTCCTCGCGTCATTGCTTCCTCCATTTCGAACGACGTTCGCACCTCGACTCGTATGCGGAACGCGCACCATTCGTGATGCGTACGATGAAAAAGTCTCCCACATGCCCCGCGCAGATTTTCCGTTGCCCGCCCGCAATGCGCGTGATACCCTTCCCCGCACGATGACGATTGCCGACGACCGACTGCCAACGCGGAGGAATGGATGAGCGACACCGCCTGCGATGCTTACCTGAAGGAACACGACGCGCGCCAACTGGAGGAACTGAAGACGCTGCTACGCATTCCGAGCATCAGTAGCCTGCCGGAGCATCGGGATGCGATGCGCCAGGCGGCGGAATGGGTTGCGGACCAGTTGCGGACGCTCGGTGCGCGGGATGTCGCGCTGCTGCCAACGAACGGCAACCCGGTCGTGTATGGCGTCTGGCCCGCCCAGGACGGCGCGCCCACGGCAATCCTCTACGGCCACTACGATGTGCAGCCGCCCGATCCGCTCGATCTCTGGGAAACGCCGCCATTCGAACCAACGATCCGTGATGGACGCCTGTATGCGCGCGGCGCGGCGGATGACAAGGGCAACATGTTCGCGGCGATCAAGGGGATCGAGGCGTATCTCGCCGTCCACGGTAGCCTGCCGATTGGCCTCACATGCATGTTCGAGGGCGAAGAAGAGATCGGCTCGCCGAACCTGCACCAGTTCGTCCGCGACAACGCCGCGCTGCTCGCCGCCGATTTCACCCTCTCGGCGGACGGCGGCATGTGGGGGCCAGATTCCCCCTCGCTGACCGTTAGTTCCAAGGGGATCGCCGCTTGCCAGATTGATCTGCGCACTGCCAATACCGACCTCCACTCCGGCCAGCACGGCGCGGCGACCCCGAATGCCGTCGAGGCGCTCGCCCGCCTCGTCACGACGATGCACGACGACGCGGGCCGCGTCACCGTCGCAGGCTTTTACGAACCCGTCCGCGACCTGACGGCGGCGG
>JALYXG010000430.1 GCA_030947205.1 Chloroflexota bacterium | reverse complement strand
GCGCCCGTCGCGCCGCTCGCTCGCTTGCAAGGGTTGGAGGCGGGATTGCACGCCTACCTCGAACTCCGCCCGGACCTCGATCCGGCAGCGATCATCGCGCGTGCCGCCGCGCGGGGCGTGATCGTTTATCCGCTTGCGGATTACTACATTGGGGCGCCGGATCGGGGCGGCATCCTGATCGGCTATGGTGGCCTCGAATTGGGCGATGTCGTGCGCGGCGCAGGTATCCTCGCGGACGTTATCACGGAAGCGTACGCCACCAGTTTATTCGCTGGATTGTGAGCGGCGCGGGGGCGCGAAAAAGACGAGGATCGTCAGGTCCTCGGTGATCGTATGGAAGCGGTGCTCAACGCCCGCCGCGACAAAGACGACGCTGCCCGCCTTCACTGCCCGCTCCTCCGCCGCGACCGTGATCTGCCCGCTCCCGCCGATGATGGAGTACACCTCATCCTCGGTGTGCGGCTGCTGCGGATCCGGCATCCCGGCGGGCAGGATGTACAGCCCCACGCTGAGCGACGACTCGCGCAGGAACTCGTGATACAGCGCGCCCGCCTCCGCGTGCGCAGCGAGCAATTCGTCGCGGTCGTATGCCTGCATCAGCAACCCTCCTGTCCTGTTTTCGACTCGCCATGCCCCTGAATCGGGCAGTACAAACTGTTCGGCTCGATCTTGAAAACGCGATTGAAGCGGGCGCGGAAGTTTTCCAGCGCGCCGGTCGCAGCCAACTCCACTAGTTGCGGCTCGTCGTAGTGGGCGCGCAGACGGGCATACAGCGCGTCCGACACGTCCACCGACGCCTCGGTCATCGCCTCCGCCAATTCGAGTGCGGCACGTTCCGCCTCGGTGAAGAGCGGATTCGTGCGAAAGTCGGGGAGAGCGGCGATCTTCTCGTCCGGGATGCCCGCGTCGCTGCCACCGGCAGCGTTGATGTCCACTCAGAAGGGGCACCCGACCAGCATTGCTACCCGCACGCAGATCATTGCCCGCAGCCCCGCCGACAGCGTCGCTTCCTTCGCGACTGACCGGCTCAATCCCTTCGCCGCCGCGAGGATCGGTGGGCGGTACGCGAAAACCTGCGTCGGATTCAGCACGACACCAAAAACCCGCTCGTCCTGATCGAAGAACGGCTGGGCGTCAGGATGCGCCTCGTCGCGGTCGAGTGGCTTAATCCGGCTCATCGTCCATGCTCCTTTCAAAAAAAGGTGAAACCGGGGAGAACCGCAGAGGACGCAGAGCGCAGAGGGGGAAAGAGAAAGTAGGGTGAAGCATGTGGTCAATCACCCATATTCGTTACTCTCCCAATTTTCTTCCATCCTCTCTGCGCTCTCTGCGTCCTCTGCGCCTCTGCGGTTCTCCCCGGTTTGCCGCGTCAGAGAGACAGGCTACTGAATGCGGTAAGGTAGCGTGGATCGTCGCGGCGGAAGGTGTCGGGATTGGTGCCCTTCGCCACCGCGAGGAAATATGCGAGCAACTGCACGGGCACGACGGCGAGAAGTGGCGACAGTGGCTCCGGCAGGTCGGGCAGCGGGAAGCGTGGCGCATCCGGGACACTCTCGATGGCCTGACCGACTACCCAGATCGGCGCACCGATCAGTCGCAGCGCGTTGCAGACCTGCCCGAGCCGCGCCATCCCCGGCCCCGTCGCCGCGATCGCGACGATCTGATCGTCTGGGTTGACCGTCACCATCGGGCCGTGCAGAAATTGCTCGAGGCTCATGCCGTCAATCGTCGCGTATGCCGTTTCGCGCGCCTTCAGCGACGCTTCAGTCGCGGTCGCCGCGTTCGGACCTGCGCCGATGCAGAAGGTGCGACCGTTCGCGGCGATGATCGCGCGGGCGACGGGTTCGATCTCACCTTCGCGCCGCAACACGTCCTCGATCTGCCCCGGCAACGCCGCGAGCGCATCACGCCACCCCCGAACCGCCGACACATCGCGCCGCTCGCCGAGTACGGTCGCGATTTGCGCCAGCACGGTCAGCGCGCCGAGGTGGCTCGCGGTGTACGCCGCCGAAGTTTCCCGTGCAACGGTACGCAGCACAAGGGTGAGACCGTCCCCGCTCATCTTCGAGTCGCGCCCACTGATGCCGATGCAGGGCACCCCGGCTGCCTTTGCCATCTCGACCGCGCGCACCGAATACTGCTTCCCGCCCGTATGCGCCATAACGATTAGGACGTCACCACCATGCAGGCTATAGGGATATGTGGCGAACTCGTATGAATCCACCGCGCGAGCATCGGCCCCAGCAGTGCGCAGCAGGTACGCGCCGATCTGCGCCGCGTGGAAACTCGTGCCGATACCGACGACGAAGACGCGCGTCGCATCCGCCAGCAACTCGGCCGCTTCGTCTGCCCCATCCCACCCTTCAGCGAGCAGCATCCGTACGTCCGCCGGTTGGCGATGCATCGTCGTGTACATCGCGTACGGTTCCGTTCTCGCCTCGTTCATACACTCCGCCCTTCCA
>JALYXG010000411.1 GCA_030947205.1 Chloroflexota bacterium | reverse complement strand
GGCGCGATGGTCGTCGGGCCGCGCGGTTTCCACGGCTACAGCGGCATCGCACCCCTCGGCGGCGGGCTGACGAATGTCGCCTTTGTCGTGGACATGCGCGCGATGAAGCGGCGCGGCGTGCCGATGGAGCAGTTCTTCGCGCAGTGCATCGAAGCGTTGCCGCCGGTGCGGGAGGCGCTTATCGGGGCACATCGCGTTGGCAAGATTCACGGCGTCGGGCCGCTGGCGCAGGGCGCGCGGCGGGCGATCGCGGACGGCGTGCTGCTCGTCGGCGACGCGGCGATTTACCTCGATCCGTTCACCGGTGAGGGTGTTTACAAGGCGCTTCGGGGCGCGGAACTTGCCTTCGAGACGGCGGAGCGGGCATTGCGCGCCGGACGCACCGATGTCAAGATGCTCCGACCGTACCTCGGGGCGCGGCGGCGGGCCTTCACGGAGAAAACACTGGCGAACTACCTCGTCCAGTTGTTTGTCCATACGCCGGTCTTGATGAACTACGTCACGCCGCGCCTCGGCTCTCGCCCCGCGCTGGCACGCCAACTGGTGCTCGTCCTTGGCGATCTCGGCACGAAGCGAGAGCAACGTCAACTGCTGTCGCCCGTATATTTGTGGAATCTCCTTCGTCCCTGGGACTGAGGACTGAGGACCGGGCGGAATCGCCCAGCGCGCTCGATCGAAGGGAAGACGGAGTGTATACCGAAACCAGCGTCGTTATGGAGGGGTCACCGGAGCGAATATTTGCGCTCGGCGCCGCAATCGAGGATTGGCCCATCATCCTGCCGCACTATCGCTCGGTGCGGCTGACGGAGCGGACGGTGCGACCGGACGGCACGACGCACAAAGTCGCGACGATGAAGGCATGGCGGTTGCTCCCATTCGGCAAAATCCCCGTCGGCTGGCGGACGATCCTCGACAGCAACGCGCCGACCGGCCTGCTCCACTTCGTGCATATCGGCGGTTTTACGAAGGGCATGGATGTGTACTGGCTGCTGAAACCCGAAGGCGACGCGACGCGCGTCACGATCACGCACGACTTTACCCTGAAATGGCCGCTAGTCGGTGCATTCGTTGCGCACCGAATCGTCGGCCATTTCTTCGTGGACGCCATCGCCCGCCGGACGCTCAACTGCATTAAGGCGCTGGTGGAAGGGAACCTCACCCCCCGCCTGCCCAGAGGGCGCCCGGCTCTCCTTTGCCAGAGCAAAGAAGAGGGGGAGCAAGAGAAAGAACGAGCAATGCATGCTCCCCTTCCCGCGTCGGGAAGGGGTGGGGGAATGGGTGTATCCCGTGGCTAACCGGACGCGCGTTCTCATTACCGGTATTGGGGCCGTGACGACAATCGGCACGGGCCAGACGGCGCTCTGGGCGGGGGCAATGCGCAACGAAAGCGCCGTGCGCTGCCTGACGCGCTTCGACGCCTCGCCCTTCCGCTCGCGCGTCGCCGGGCAAATTGACGGTTTCGACCCGCTCACCTATATGGACAAACGGCGCGAGAGCCGACTGGACCGCTTCGCGCAGTTCTCGCTCGCCGCCAGCCTGCTCGCCGTGGAGGACGCGCACCTGACGCTTGATCCGCAGCTTTGCGAGCGGACGGCGATCTATATCGGCAGCGCGCTCGGTGGCATTGGCTACGCGGAAACGCAGCACGAGAAGTACGTCCATGAGGGCATCCGCGCCGTCAACCCCGCGCTCGCGCTCTCCGTCTTCGGCGGCGCCTCGTCGTCGAATGTCGCCATCGAACTCGGCGTCACCGGGCCGACCGTCTCCAACGCGAATGGCTGTGCCTCCGGCGCGATCGCGATTGGTGAGGCGTGGCGGCTCCTGCAGGACGGATACGTGGATGTCGTCTTCGCCGGCGGTTCGGAAGCGCCGCTCTATCCCCTCACCTTCGGCTCCTTCTCGATCATCAAGGCAATGTCCACGCGCAATGACGACCCGCAGCACGCCTCGCGCCCGTTCGATGCGGAGCGGGACGGCTTCGTGATGGGCGAGGGCGCGGCGGTGCTGATTCTGGAGACGGAGGCGCACGCGGTGGCGCGCGGCGCGACGATCTACGGCGAAGTACTCGGCTACGCCACCACGAACGATGCCCACCACATGACCGCGCCCCACCCCGAGGGCATCCACACCGCCCGCGCGATGCGGCAGGCCCTCGCCATCGCCGATCTCGCGCCGGAGCAAATTGACTACATCAACGCCCACGCGAGCAGCACACCGCTCAACGACGCGACGGAAACGAAGTCCATCCGCGATGTTTTCGGCGACCATGCCTATCGCATCCCGGTCTCCGGCACAAAGGGGCTGACCGGGCACTCGCTCGGCGCGTCCGGCGCGATCGAGGCGGCGCTCTGCGCCCTCGCCCTCGCCCATCGCTGCATCCCCGGCACGACAAATCTCGAGAACCCCGGCCCCGGCTGCGATCTTGACTACGTCCCCGAAGGCCCGCGCGAAGGCGACTACCGCACGATCCTTTCCAACTCCTTCGGCTTCGGCGGCATGAACGCCAGCCTCATCTTCGGCCGCTACGACGGCTAACGTCACGAAGATTCATGCGGGAGACGCCACGAGTCGCGCGCCAGCCCCACTGTACCGCCAGCTATACGCTCGGTCGTCAGTTCGGGCGCGTGGCGGACGGCGTAGCATAGATCGCCCATCGCCATCAGGAAGCGATAGCGCGCCACCCGCCCTGCGTCCACGGCTACAGGGATATGTTGCTGATAGGCCGCGAAGAATCGATTTCCCAGTCGAGTAACCCGGATACCGTACCGTCGTCCGCGACGAGCACGTTGTCGAGATAGAAATCGCCGTGCAGTGGGGCGAGGGCGACAGGCGTTACCGCTAATCCCGCCGCCCAGCGCGGCAGCAATGCCGCCATTTGCGCGACGACCTCGCCCGCCAGCGCGCCAATTGGGACGAGGACACCGAGGTCGCTTGCCACCTTCTTCTAGACGAAGTTCGTGGACCTGTCTACCGGCTCATGCACCTCTGCGAGCGGCAGTACATGGACACGCGCGAGCAAAGCGCCCATCGCGGCGAGGAGACCGCCGCGCGCCGCTATGTCGAGGTCGCCGAACCGCGCCGACGCGGGCATGCCAGGTAGACGGATGCGCAAAACGACCGTCTCCGGCATACTGAGCAGGCCACCCTCCACTCCCGGTACCTTCGGCACCGGGAAGCCGTGCTCGTGCAGGTACGGCAAGATTGCCAGTTCGTGCGCGATTGCCGCTTCCCACTTTGGATGGACCAGTTTCAGGATGTACGTGTACGGCGCTTGTTCAACGCACAGGCGGTACGAGCGATTATCGGAGCGCGACGGCACAACGCCTCGGCGCTGATCGAGGCGGGCGAGCGGAGCGTTTCACGCAGCTAGGTCATCAGAGCGGGCGCCAAGTTGGTCAAGTACGAGATTGGCGCTGATTCCACGGCCACTATCGAGATACACAAGCACCCAGTCTTCCTCCGCGATACGATGTACCGACCACCGATAGTAACATACGCCTTCCCTCGCGGCCCGTAACCGCAGTGGGTTTTGCAACCGGAAGGCACAATAGTTTTTCACTTCTTACGGAGTGAAAAGAGTATTACGAAACACCGGTTGTAAAGGAATTTGCACGGGCTAATTTACCTCGCTTCATCTTGACATTTGCTGTTGCAAAGACCGACAATGGAAAGGGAATTGCGAACATTGGTTTGGGCACGCCGCTGCTTCGTGTGCTACACCAGATTCTAGAAAGACGAAAGGCCTGCAATGATTGATACGCAAACCGATACGATGCCCGCCGATGATGTGCTGCCACGTTGCGGCGCGCTCGTCCTCGACGCGCTGCTCGCCAACGACGGCATCACCGGCGTCGAACTCGACCCGAAAGACAACTCGCTCGCCCTCCGCTACGACCCGCGCCGCACGAGCCGCGACCGCGTCGAGGCGGTGGCGAACCTGCTCCGGCCCGCGCTCAATCATGGTGCGGAGATTGGGCATCCTATCGGGCGGGCACGCCTCCAGACCGTCGGGCGACTCGACGGCAAGCCGCATCTTGTCCCGACGACGGCATTGCAGCGCGTCAGACGGATCAGCATTCATCCCGATCGTGTGACGATGCCGCCGCGCGCTTCGGAGTCCGCGACACCGACCGCCGCCCCGCCCACGCTGGAAGACGCCGCAAAAGACACAACGGCACAAGCCGATCCGACGCAGGAGGACAAGGACAATGCGTTCCTCCTGAAGGTCGTGCAGCCCGGCCTCGTCGGGCTAATGGATGGCTCGGTCTCGACGCTCGCGCCGCTCTTCGCCGCCGCCTTCGCGACCCACAGCCCGACGAAAACGCTGCTTGTCGGCCTTGCGGCGGCGGTCGGTGCGGCGATCAGCATGGGCTTCGCCGAGGCGCTCTCGGACGATGGTGTACTGACCGGGCGTGGCCACCCGATCGGTCGTGGCGCGATCACCGGCGGCATGACCTTCGTCGGCGGCGTCGGCCATGCGCTTCCCTTCCTCATCGCCGATATTCACGTCGCGCTCATCGTCGCCTACCTCGTCGTCGGCGTCGAACTGATCGCCATCGCGCTGATTCGCACGAAGTATTTCGGCACGAAGTTCATCCTTTCCGTGATCCAGATCGTCGTCGGTGGCGGACTCGTCTTTGCCGCTGGTGCGTTGATCGGCAGCGCGTGACGAAGGACTGAAGACTGAGTAGCATGTTGCCGCCCTTCGTCGCCGCGACGGCAAGGGCGGCAATGACTATCAAATGGGCAAGGCGCGACAACATGCGCGCCTATTTGATTGGGTTTCTGTCGGCGTTTTTTCCGTGGCGTGCGTTCCTCGGCGGTTCAAATCCGTTCGCCGCGATTGCATTATCCATGTGTCTGCAACGGGAGTATCCGTAACGGATGGCCAGCGTCGAAAAGACTGCTATCATTCGGCGATGAGTAATCCTTTGGTCCACACCCCGCGTCCCAGGGCGGCAGCTCGTCGGCTACCCGGCCCCGCCATGACGGCGGATGAGCACATCGGTCTCAACGGTCGGTTCGCCGCCGCTCTCACCAAGACGGTCGGCTCGATGTGGGCGGTCTATTTCACGACGCTCTTCGTCTTCACCTGGATTGCGCTGGCCACCGTCGGGCCGTTGCATGCGCGCGATCCCTACCCCTTTCCCTTCCTCTTGTTCATTGGCAACGTCGTCCAGCTCCTGCTCGTCTTCGTCATCCTGGTCGGCCAGCAGGTCCTCGGCAGGACCGCAGACAAGCGCTCGTTGCAGACCTATGAGGACGCTGAGGAGATCTTCAACGTCGTCGTGCAGCTCCACAATCATCTGGTGGAGCAGGATCGCATCCTCGCCCGCGGCATCAGCCTGGTCGAGACACAGCCCCATCCGTGGATCGCCGACCGGAAAGTGACCCCGCCGCCAACCATCGCGGATCAGTACATCGGCCCCAACGGACGCATCGCCGCCTGGATCACCCAGCGGGTCGGGACCATGTGGGCATTCTACGTCGCCACCATTTTTCAGTTCGGTTGGATCGGCCTATCCGTCGTCGGCGTCATCAGGTTCGACCCGTATCCTTTTGCCTTTCTACTCTTCCTTTCCAGCCTCACCCAGCTGATCTTCATGTTCGTCATCATGGTCGGGCTGGAGGTTATTGGCCGCGCGGGGGACAAGCGGGCGCAGCAGACGTACCTGGATGCGGAAGCCGTCCTCCACGAGTGCGTGCGCCTCGAGGAGCACCTGACCGCGCAGGACCGGGTGATCGTCGAGATCTGCGGCTACATCGCAGAGCACACGCCGGCGGAACATCTGATCCGGGGCACGATCGGGTGCCACGTCTCTGGCCCATCGT
>JALYXG010000399.1 GCA_030947205.1 Chloroflexota bacterium | reverse complement strand
CACCGGCGTCGCGCCCGATCTCCTGCTCAATGTCAATGTGCCCGCCGTGCCGCCCGACGCGATCAACGGCGTGACGGTGACGCGCGCCGGGCGGCGCATCTACGCGGACGAATTAATCGAGCGCGCGGACCCGGCGGGACGACGCTATTTCTGGGTTGGCGGCGAGATGCCGGGTGGCCACGCCGAGCCGGGGACGGATATCGCCGCCATCCAGGAAGGCAAGATCAGCGTCACGCCGATCCACCTCGACATGACGAACCACCGCCTCCTCGATGAGGTCGGGCGGCGCGATTGGCAAACGATCATGGGGAAAGGACTAAGGACTAAGGACTAAGGACTAAGCGAGACATGAACCCACTTAGTCCTTAGTCCTATTCCCTTAGTCCTCCCGCCCGAAGGGAGGGTGTTATGGAGATCGGGCGGCGGGCGCTGCTCGGCGCAGCGGCGGGGGCGCTGGCGGCGGTCGTCGCAGCGTGTCGCGGGCCGGAAGGGGAAACGACGTTCCGCCCCGCCCGCACGGCGACGACTGCGAGCAGTGGGAGTCAGCCGGTAGCGACGGGCGTTGTGGTGATTCCCACAGACGCGCCCGCGAGCAATCCGGTCGGCACGATTTTCCCGACGCCGAAGCAGGGCGCGCCGATGCCCGACCTCCTCCGCATGATCGGCTTCGTCCCGAATGTGCAGGACCTGACCGGCGGGCTGCTCAATTTCCTCGCCCGCTGGAAAGGGACGCTGACCTTCGCCAACCTCGGCGCGGTGCGGAAACTCTACGGCTACGACACCGTTCGGGCCTTCGGAGACCTGCAAGCGCAAAATATCAAAGCGGCTGATTACGCGAACGCGACGAATGGCTGCTACGTCAGTGAGTTCACCGGCACGAACCAGGGGGAGTATCGGGACGCCTTCGGCTACGACGTGTACCAGGTGGACCGCGAGATCAGCGCCGGGCAACCACCCGATCACTTTTCCCGCATGGAAGGCGCGTTCGACGCGGAGACGATCATCACGCGGTTGCAGATGGGCGGCTACGCCCACGCCGATCAGAATGGCGCGCCCTATTACACCGTGCGCGGCGATGGCGAACTGAACCTGTCGGACCCACGCGGCCGCCTCGCGCTCGGTCGGATGAACCGGGTTGCCGCCAGCATGGAGCGGATCGTCGCTGCGCCGAAGACGGAATTGATCGCCGCCGCGCTGGATGCCGAGTCGAAGCGGGCGGCAGCGCTGGACGGCAGCGCGACGCTGCGCGCCCTCGCCACCGCGCTCGGCACGGTAACGAGCATGGCGACGTTCCAACCGGGGACATTCGCTGCGGTCGAGGCGGTCCTCCCGCCATCGCAACTCGCCGCGACGACGCGCGGCTGGGGCACATTGCACGTCTCGGAGTTGCAGGCGATGGGCTACACCGACGCGGGCAACTTCCGGCGCACGATGCACGTCGCGCTCGTCTACACCACCCCATCGGACGCGGCGGCGGACGCCCCGGAACTCGTCAAGCGACTGACCGGCTACCGTTCGGTGCGCACGCAACAGACGCTGTTGCCGACCTACGCGACCGCCGTGACGAGCCGGACGGCGACGGTCGGCAGCAAGGGCGTGTTGATCGCGGACATTGCGCTCGCGCCCGACCCGGCGCGCGGTCGCCTCTGGATTGACATGTTCCAGAGCCGCGACACGCTCTTCCTCGTCCCGCAACCGGCGAGCGCGACCGGCGCCCCGCCGCCGATCATCCCCGCCGCCAGCGGCAGCGCCCGCGCCGGCACGCCGCGCGCCAGTGGCACACCCTAAGATGAAGCCACGATTCGGCGCGTGCTCGTGAGTTAGCAATGATGGTGACGTACGAATGCGAGACCTATGCGGCACCGGCGCAGGTGTGCAGGGCGAGGTCCGCGAGTGCATCGCCTTCCGCGATGTGCTGGAAATCGGTCTCGCTGTCGCCGTTGCGCGCGAGCGCCCAATCGGAGACCGCTTCGCGCCCGTATGCCGCGACGTTCGCTTGTACTTCCGCGAGTGCGTCGGCTTCAGCACTGTAGTCAGCAACCATGTTGCCAGTATCCAGTGTCCACAGTTCATACCAGATCCGTGCCATCCATGTGCCTTCTCGCTAGTCGCTCCTCGTTATTGCGTGCCCACCGTGCCGATGTTCATCTCGTAAGTGAGGAGGATTGCCTCGGCCACCTGGCGCATGGATTTGCGGCTGTCCATGCTCGCTTTGCGGATGCGGTGGAAGGCTTCGGACTCCTTCAACCCCTGCGTCTCCATCAGGATGCCTTTGGCGCGCTCGACGACCTTGCGCGTTTCGAGCGCGTCCTTGAGGTCGGTCACTTCGTGCTGGAGGTCCACGAACTCGCGGTAGCGCGCGAGCGCGATCTCGATGGCGGGCAGCAGTTCCGCCTCCCGGAAGGGCTTGACGAGGTAGTACGACACTCCCGCCTGCGTCGCGCGCTGGATCAGTTCCTGCTCGCTGAAGGCGGTGAGCAGCAGGACGGGCGCGATCTTCTCCTCGGTCAACCGCTCGGCGGCGGTGATGCCGTCCAGTTCGGGCATCTTGATGTCCATGATGACGAGGTCGGGGCGGAGCGTGCGCGCCAGTTCGAGCACTGTTTGCCCGTCCGCCGCTTCACCGACCACCTGGTAGCCAAGGCCGCCGAGCATCTCACGCAGGTCCATGCGGATGATGGATTCGTCATCGGCGATGACGACGCGTTCCTTGCTCACAACGCTTCCCTCCGGGGAAGAGGACTAAGGACTAAGGACTAAGGACTACGTGCGAGGATTCCCCGCTTAGTCCTTAGTCCTTTTCGCTTCGTCCTTAAAGAAGTGGTCGGGGAGACAGGATTCGAACCTGCGACCACACGGCCCCCAGCCGTGTGCGCTACCAGACTGCGCCACTCCCCGACGTGCCTTCGATAATAGCACGCGGGCGGGGGCGGCGCAACACGATTATCGGCCCGGACGGATGCGTATGTACCGTTTCGCTGACCCGAATCGGCCATCAACGGACGCGATTCGTGTCGCCCGCTTCTTCCTTCGCCTCGCGCTGCGCCGCCGCACCCGCCTCCGTCGCGAGGAACGCATGCACCGCACGCCAGTCCACCTGACCCAGCGACCAGTCCACCATCCCCTTCACGTCGCTCACCTCGCGCGGCGCCGCCTGCGCCGCCCACTGCGCCAGATGTTCCCGCAGCCGCTTGAGCTCGCCGTCATTCCGTACCTGCCCATGGAGATATTCACGCAACTCGTTCATCTCGTGCAGCGTAATCCGCTCTCCCTCGTCGCCCGCCGGGTCATCGGCGCGCGCCAGCCACTCGCCGACCGCCGCCTGCGTTCCCGCCTCCTCCGCAGTCTCCGAGGCGTCCGCGAGCCATTCGATGATGAGTTCGGTAGCATCCATGGCCTAGCCCATCCCCTTCACCTGGCGGACCCGCTCGGTTTCTTCCCGATCCTCGCCGGTGCCGACTTCCGCGCGCTCAGGCTCAGGGATGCCGACCGCCTCCATCTCCTCCGGGGGGACCGGCACGCTTTCCCCGAAGATCGGCTCATCTTCCGGCGCTTCCGTCAGCGCCTGCGCCTTGGCGTCCACCAGCGGCACGTTCAGTTCGACGCGATCTGCATCCCCGCAGGAAACAAAACTGATCGGCAGGAAGTACTCGCGCTGGCCGAGCAGCCCCTCGGCGATCGTCAGGTACTTCGCGCCGACCGCCTCGACTCTGCCCCATTGCTTGCCGTCGCTGCCGTAAACCTCGGCACCCTCGCTGATCGCGACCTTGCCTATATTCCCGGTTGTTGTGTTTTCCACGATGATGGTCCCTTTCAGATGAAGAGGGTGACGAAATAGGCAATGGTCGCGATCGTCATCAATGCGACGGCTGCCCAGCCGAAGATGTTGCTCCACGGACGGTTCGTATATTTGCCCATCACCGACCGGCGATTGCTCAGCAGGACGATGAGCAGCAGGAGCGGTGGCGAGGTGATGCCGTTGATCGTCGCGCTGTAAACGAGCGCTTTGATCGGATCGAGGCCGAGGTAATTGAAGAGCATCCCGGCGATGGTGCTGGCGATGATGATGCCGTAGAACCCCTTCGCCCGCGTCACTTTCTCATCCAGCCCATGCCGCCAGCCGAACGCCTCCGAGACGGTGTAGCCCGTCGAGCCGGTCAGGACCGGGATAGCAAGCAGGCCCGCGCCGATAATGCCGATGGCGAAGAGAATCTTGGCGTACGAGCCGAGCAGCGGCTGGAGCGCGGCGGCCGCATCCGTCGCGCTGCTGATGTCCGTCTTGCCCTGCACATGAAGCGTCGCGGCGGTCGTCAGAATGATGAAATACATTACGAGGTTGGAGGCAAGCATGCCGAGGTTGACGTCCAATTTGCGATTGGCGACCTCCTGGCGGGTCGCCCCCTGCCGCTCAGCGACGGTCGTCTTGCCCTCCGCCTTCTGCTCCTCGATCTCCTGCCCCGCCTGCCAGAAAAAGAGATACGGGGAGATCGTCGTGCCAAGGATGGCGATCATCAGCGAAATGTCGTCCTTGGTGCGCGGCAGTTTCGGGATGAGTGTGCCCTTCGCAACATCAGCGAGGTTGGCGTGCGAGACGAACGCCGTCGCGACGTAGGCGAGCAGGGCGAGGCAGAGCCACTTGAATATCTTGTTAATCGTCTGATACTTCGCGAACACCTGGAGCAGGATCAGGCCGATGGCGACGGGGGGAATCAGTACGAGAATCGGCACGGGCACGAGCAGGTTAATCCCGGCGGCAATCGCGGCAAGGTCCGCCCCGACATTGAAGGTGTTGGCGCAGATCAGGAGCAACACGATCGGATACAGAACCCCTTTGGGGTAGTGCTGCTTGATCGTCGCCGCTAACCCCTTGCCGCTGACGAGGCCGATGCGCGCGCACATGCCCTGAATCGCCGCCTGCAACGGATAGGTGATGATCGCCGTCCAGAGGTAGCGGTAGCCCGTCGCCGCACCGGCAGTCGAGTAGGTGCCGACGCCGGAGGGATCGTCGTCGGAGGCGCCGGTAATCAGGCCGGGGCCGAGGACGGCGAGGACCTTCTTGATCCCTTTCGGCTGCGGCTCATCCGTCCGCCGGTCGCCGAGCCGGTAATCCGCATCTGGCACGGACGTGTCGAACGATCCCTCGGCAATCGAGGGTTCGAGCGCGGGACCCCTTCCCGTGGATTTCGGCCTATCCTCGTCGTCTTCCAACACGGCAGGGGGACGTTGGGAAATAGTCATCGCCTCTTCCTGTCCTTTCTCGTGCGAGTGTACGTACAGTTGCCTCATGCCTATATAATGAATTGATACCGCATGATGGACTATCACGCGGTAACTACGAACGTCTGTGTGTTTAGCAAGCGGCATGCCAGCATAGCGAAAGGGTTATCCTGGTGCGGTAAAGTCACGATGCGCGACGCGTACGATCTTTCCACAGCGCGGACCAGAACGGCGCGCCCGTGCCCGCGAGCAGGAAAAGCGTGGCGACAATCGCCGCCGCATCGAGGCTCTCACGCCCCTGCTTCGCCCAGTACACATCTTCCAGGTTCAGCCAGATCGCGAACTCGTCCAGCGTCAGCGCGGCGGCGATGCCGTAGAGCAAGGCAAGGACGATGATCCGTTTCCCGTGCTGCTCCGGGAAGGCGAGGGCGAAATAGCCGACAATGAGGAGAAAGATGATTCCATAGACGAAGTGGTGGATATGGAGGCCGCTCTTCGTGACGTTGTCGTGTAGGAATGGGAGCCAGTGGTAGCGGATGGAATAGGTGATGAACCGGACGATGCCGAAGGTGAGAAAGAAGGCGAGGGCGATCAGGAAGCGCGCTTCGCGTCCGGTGCCCCGGATCTGTCGCCGGTAATGCTCGGCGACCGTCGGGCGGGGCGGGGCATTGATGCGCATTGCTACTTCCCCGCCGCGCGATTGGATGTTGACGTCCGATGCGCCTGCCACTGGCTGACGTTCATCGCCTCGTCTGTCCACAGGCCGCGCCCGACGACCCGGATAAACGAACCTACCCCGTCGCAGCCTAGTACCCAGAGATGGGGGTGTGAATCTTTGAAATCGCGGGCGAGCGCCGTCTCATGGGTAGTCTCTTGGGTAATCTCATGGGTAGTCTCTTGGTATGAGCGTACGTTTTCGGAAGATCCATCTTCCGCCAATAGCACATCATCTTTCGCAGTCGTCACACCATGTTGCGATTTCGTCACACCATGTTGCGATTTCGAAAGATCGTCTAATCGGTCGTAGTCAAGTGAGTACCAGAGGGTGCGATCCATCTTGCTCTTATTGAGACTGTTCGTGGTCAACAGCACACCCTGCTCCTTCAATGATGCGGTCGTGCGGGTGATCTGTGCCAACGACCAGAAGGAGAACTGTTCCTGCCATTCTTCGCGCGTGTTGTAGATCCATCGCCGACCGTCGTGCTCTTTTCCGCTCTTGCCGCGCAACCAGTAGTGCAACTGCTGGGCGAAGATCGCTTCGTTGAGACCAATGGCCTTCGCGAGCGAGGGCAGCACCTGGAGGG
>JALYXG010000377.1 GCA_030947205.1 Chloroflexota bacterium | reverse complement strand
GTCGCCGGGTCGAGCGTGAGATCGGCGATCTGGAGCACGAGCGAGCGTGCCCCCGGCTCGCGCCGCAGGAGCGCGCGAATGCGGGCGAGCAGTTCACCGAAGGCGAAAGGTTTGACGAGGTAGTCGTCCGCGCCCGCGTCGAGGCCCGCGATCCGATCCTCCACCGCGTCGCGTGCCGTAAGCATCAGGATGGGGATGTGCGCGCCACGCTGCCGCAGTGCCCGACACACCGCGATGCCGGAGCGTTTGGGCAGGAGGACATCGAGCACGATGAGATCGTAGGGGGCGATGGCGTACCAGTCGAGGGCCTCGTCCCCGTCGTAGGCAAGGTCGACCGCGTAGCCTTCCTCCACCAGCCCGCGCTGGAGAAACGCGGCAATCTTATGTTCGTCTTCGACCACGAGGATGCGCATTCCAGCCCCTTTCCACCTCTCATTATGATCCTTGCACAAGATGAAATCGCGATGAACTCAGCGGCGGACGCGAGTCCAGCAGGCGATATCGATCTCGACGAAGAGGGCGGGAGATGCAGCGGTCACCGCAGGCTCCTTTCCACGCGGCGCATGACAACGGCGATTCCGTGAGCGGCCGTGACGTGCGCTCGTGATCCGTGGTCGAAGCCACACGATACGGTTCACGTTCTGGCCGGCCCGAGGTGATGGGGGACAATCTTCGCTACGCGGTCCAGGAATCGGACCCTCTCAATATACGAGGGCACCCGACCCAGACCCATTCATACCGATCCGTGACAATCCACGGCGGACGATGCCCGAAGGTACACCATCGTGATGAACAACTATTAGAACTGCCGGTGCAGGGCAATCGCATCTGAAAGAACGGATTCTCCGGTAGGATGAGTGATCGGCAGATTGCTCGTTGCTCGGAGGTTATTCATGGCTGCATCACCCGATTCCACGATCACCCAGCATTTCGCGACCCTCACCGATCCGCGCATTGACCATACCAAGCGGCACCAACTGCTCGATCTTCTCACGATTGCCTTGTGCGCCATCATCTGCGGTGCCGACGAGTGGGTGGCGATGGAAGAGTTTGGCAAAGCCAAGCGGGAGTGGTTCGATACCTTTCTCACGCTCCCCAATGGCATCCCTTCGCACGATACCTTCGGTCGGGTCTTCGCCGCGCTCGATCCCGACCAGTTCCACGCCTGCTTCCTTGCCTGGGTGCAGCAGGCGATGATCTGCACCGAGGGGGAGGTGATCGCCTGCGATGGCAAGAGCGTGCGGCGTTCGCACGACCGGGGGGCGGGCAAGGCGGCGATCCACATGGTCAGCGCCTGGGCGAGCACGAATCGCCTGGTCCTCGGTCAGGTGGCGGTGGACGAGAAATCGAACGAAATCACCGCCCTGCCCGCCTTGCTCAAACTGCTGATGCTGAAGGGATGCATCGTGACGATTGACGCGATGGGGTGCCAGACGGAGATTGCCCAGACGATTATTGATCGGGAAGCGGAGTACGTCCTCGCCTTGAAGGAGAATCAGGTGACGGTCTATCACGAGGTCGTCCATCTCTTCGCTGACGCCCACGCGACGAACTTTGTGGACTATGACCACGACGCGGCGCAGACGGTGGACGGCGGGCATGGTCGGGTGGAAATCCGGCGGTATTGGACGATCAGTGACCCCGTGACGATTGCGCATCTCGATCCCGACGGGGCATGGGCAGGGTTGCGCGGGATCGGCATGGTTGAGGCCGAACGGCGGGAAAAGGGGAAGGTAACGCGTGAGCGACGCTATTACCTGACGAGCCTGACGGACGCGACGACGTTTGGGCGGGCGGTACGCGGCCACTGGGGGGTCGAAAACCGACTGCATTGGGTGCTGGACATCGCCTTCCGGGAGGATGAGAGCCGAGCGAGGCAAGGGGCGAGTGCGGAGAATCTCGTGGTGCTGCGGCATATCGCCCTCAACTTGCTGAAGAAAGAGGCGACAGCGAAGGTCGGGATCAAGAACAAGCGCCTGAAGGCCGGCTGGGACGAACGCTATCTGCTCAGGGTCATCGCCGGTTGAGATGCGATTGCCCTGCAATTCTCGCCATCGGGGTCAGCGGAAAACGTCGGTACGCGGTATGCTATGCGTTCCCGGTGACGCGGCCACGGTGCGTGGCTCTGCGATAACAAGAGAGCGGAGGAATCGCGACGATGGCAGACCACGCGGCATACC
>JALYXG010000361.1 GCA_030947205.1 Chloroflexota bacterium | reverse complement strand
CCATAATCGAGGGCGCGTTTCCCGCTCAGATCGGGGACATGGTCCGCGATGAAGCGGAAGAACACGGGCCAGGCGATGAGGATGTTGTCCGCCGCACCGGCGGGAATCTCGTCTTCGTCCTTGCTGGTGTCGAAGTAGTCGCTCAGGCGGTCCCATGGGTTGTCGGGCGTTCCCATATGCTCGTCGGACGGCATGGCAGTATCTCCTTTACTCGCGATCATCCCCGCGACGGTACACGATAGCTGCTCTGCGATGGGGGTGGTGCGGTGCGATTCCACCACGCCTCGACCGCCGACGCATCCATCCGCGACAGGTCCGGCGTTGCCCAGATCAGCCATACATGCGATATCTCCCTGCTTCTCTCGATATCGTGTGTCAGAACTGACCGGGTGTCAAAGCTGCATTCGGCCGTCGTTCGCGGGGCTGGCCGGTCGCCTTGCCGCGCGGCTGCTTGGGTAGATCGTCGTCCAGTGGCACCCTGCCTCCGCTCAGCCGGTCGGTCCAGCGGCGGCATCCGGCGGGGTCGCGACGATGCGCGTCGCCTTCGACGTCCCCGTGCCCGTCGTCGTCACGTTGTCGTCGGGATCCGTCAGTGTGGTGGTGTATGGGCTCGTGTAGGTTTGTCCGTCCGCCGCCACCGTCACCCGCGCGTTCAGCCGCGTGCTGCCGGTGTACGCGCCGGTGGTCTTGTCCATCCGCCGGAAGATGAGGGTGTAGACCACCGTGCCGTCGCCCGCATCGTACCAGGCGCCGATCCCCGCGCTCTGCGGGAAGTTGCTCGCCGCATGCATGACGATGCCGCCGGGCATGAAGGCGAGCAGGTTCGCCTGGACGTTTCCTCCCGTCGTGCTGCCGGCGTGGGTCATCCACGCGCCGATCACGGGATTGTCCGCGCCTGCAGCGGGGTCCGCGCTGACCGATGCGGCCTGCTGCGCCAGCATGAGCACCGCCAGCATCGCGCCGCCGCCGACCGTTTGTAAGGCATTCCGCCGGGTGATCGATGCATGCGGTGTGTATCCTGTCGCCATCTATTTAGCTCCCTTCGATACTGTCACGATCTCTGTACCACCGACGGCCGCCTTGGCCGGGATCTCTGCCGATATCGGTGGCCGATCGGGCGGCCCGGTCAGGCCGCGCCGGTGGTGCGCACCACCCGCGTCGCCCGGGAGAAGCCGAGCGCTCGCGTGTCGCCCCCGATGGCGACCGGCAGGCCGCCGACCGTGCGCACCACCATCCCGTCCCGCTTCCGCGCCGTGCCGAGCAGCCGTGCCACCGGTTGCTCGACGCTCATCCGCCCGCGGCCGATTTCCCGCGCCAACCCGACACCCGTCGTCGTCCCATCGCATCGCTGAGAACTGTCGCCATCGCTCCGCTCATGTTGTCGAACATGGCTCTGCTCCTTTCGCCATTCCTTCGCCACGATCACTTGCCGTTCGTCGCTATGCCGTGCGCGGCCGCTCGATCGCCGGGGTGAGCCGGGCGGCGAGGGTGAAGAGCGCCCGCGCGACCGCCTTGCGAACCTGCCTGCGACGCTGTGGCCGCTCGAACTGCCAGTCGTTGTCATTCACCCAGGCCATCTGCCGCCGGTGATCGTCGTACTGCACCTGGAAATCTGTCGCATTGTGCATTGGGTTCTTCCTTTCGCTATACCTACATCGCTGCACTTCGTGGGAGCGAAACCGCTCAGAAATTCACGGACCGGGTCGTCATCTGCTGAAACTGCGGCGGGTCATGGAGAACCTCCCTATCTGTTGCTGTTCCCGGTCCATGTCCCCCATGTACCGTAGGTTCAGCATAAGGAGCGGGAGACGCGGCGACATCTACCAAATGTGGTAATCGCGGGCCGCGGGCACGGTCGGGCCGACTAGTCCTTTTGTATTAGTGGAGAGGCGTTCAGATGAGGCCGTGCGCGCGGGCGAACGCCGCGGCGGCGGTGCGGTTCTCCGTGTCCGTCTTCGTCATGATGTTCCGCACGTGGACGCGCACCGTGTTCGCCGAGAGGAAGAGGGCGTCGGCGATCTCGCGGTTCGTTCTGCCAACCGCGAGCAGCCGCAACACCTCCACCTCGCGCGCCGAGAGTCCCGCGGGGAAGGCGGGCGTTTGCTGCCGTAGCGCATCAAGACGGTCGGCGAGGGCATCGGCACGCGCGAGGGCGGGCTGTGCGCCCAGTTGTGCACATGTGGCGCGCGCCCCATCCAGCGGGACGCGCGCTTCCTCGACGTTCCCTCGTGCGGCGTGGAGGCCAGCGATGGCGAGCAGCGTCAATGCCCGCTCGTAGGGAGCGGCGCAGGCATCGGCCAGCGCGAGGGATTCGGTCAGATGGCGAGCCGCATCTTCGAATCGGCCAGTCGCGGTACCAATTTCCCCCAGCAGGCGGTGGGCGGCGAGCAGGGCGAGGGGCTGGCGCGGCTCGGTGGCGTGGGCGAGGGCGCGTTCGGCGTGCTCACGCGCCTGTTCCCTATCGCCCACCTGCCGGTAGTATTCCGCCCAGAGCGCGTGGCCCTCGGACTGGCCGAGTATCGCGCCGCTCCACGCCAGCCAGCGGTCATACGCCTCCAACCAGGCACGGGCGGTGGGTAGGTCGCCGTCGTCGAGGGCGAGGGCCGGGGCCAGTTGCTGCATCGGCAACGCGATGTGGATCGCCTGATTCCCCGGCTCGTAGTCCGCTCCCTGGGGGAGCGTGCGTCGCACCATCTGCCACGCTAACACCCGTTCGCCCTGGCCGCGCGCGATTGCGCCGAGGGATGCGCTTAATTGCCGCAGGAACACACTCGTCAGGCCGCTTTCAAGCAGCGCTTGTGTCGCCCGGCGTGTCTCCGCCCAATTCCCTTCCACCACCGCGCTGTCGCTGTCGAGCAGCCGCGCCATCAGCGCAATCGCCTCCGGCGTGGCCGCGCCGCCGTTCGCCATGCGCGCCAGGTCGTCGGCCATCTCGGCGATTGCCGCGCGGAACGGCGCGCGCTGTTCCGGATAGTACGGGAGGAGGATGAAGCGCACGAGGACGCGAGAGGTCATGACCGCCATGTTGTGATTGCCCATGCGGCGGTACTCATCGCGTGCCCGCTGCGCGAATTCGCGGGCGCGGTCGGGGAGGCCCAGCCCCGCATAGGTCATCGCCATCCCGAAGTTGGCATCCCCGGCGGGCAGCGCGCCCCTCCCCCCGGCATCTGCCGCCCGGGCGTCGAGCATCGCCTCGCCGTACGCGCGTGCTTCGATCAGGTTCCCGATCATCGCGAGCCAGTCCGCATAGGTCGATTCGCCGTCCGTTTCGAGGGCAATGCGGATGCTCGCGGGGAGCGCATCGGCGGCGAGCGCATCGTCCGGGAGCGCCTTGATCGCCGCCACCCCCGCCTTCAGATCGGGGAGCCCCGCCCGCCCCTGCCCCGCCAGGCAGCGCACCAGCCCTCGCGACGCGCGCCAGTATGCCGCGAGGGCCGGGTCTCGCGCCGCGCGCACCA
>JALYXG010000357.1 GCA_030947205.1 Chloroflexota bacterium | reverse complement strand
TTCATTGTTGGCGGTTCACAGGCCGCTTTCGTTTGCGTGCGTGGGTGAAGCGATGATTGCAATCAAGAAATATCCCCGGACACCCCATATCGCGGGGTCCGGGATTCAGCGCGGCGACGATGACCTGGCGACGATCCCGTTCGATGCACTGGCCGGGCGGCATCTCATCGTCGCGGAGAAGATGGATGGCGCGAATTGCGCCGTGCGCTTCACCGCGAGCGGCGATCTCCTGTTACAGAGCCGGGGGCACTACCTGATGGGCGGCGCACGGGAGCAGCAGTTCCATCTTTTCAAGGCGTGGGCGAATCGGTACGCGGGCGATCTGCTCAATCTACTCGAAGATCGGTACATCATGTATGGGGAATGGTTGTACGCGAAGCATACCGTCTTCTATACACACTTGCCCCATTACTTCCTGGAGTTCGATGTCTACGACGACCAGGAAGGCTTCTTTCTCTCGACAGCGATGCGGCGCGCCCTCTTCTCTACCGTCCCGTTCGTGCATTCCGTCAATGTTCTGTATGAAGGGATGATACCGTCGCTCCGCGCACTAACGAACCTTGTGGGAAGGTCGTCGTTCATCGGTGCGGATAGTGTTGAACGGCTCGAAGCCGCGTGTACCCAGCGCGGGCTTGATCCCGATCTGGCACTGCGGCAGACGGATACGAGCGGGCTGATGGAAGGCATGTATATCAAAGACGAGGACGAGCGGGGCGTGCAGAGTCGCTACAAGTATGTCCGACCCGGCTTCCATCAGGCGATTGCCGATGCCCAAGGACATTGGATGAACCGACCGATCATCCCGAACGAGCTGCGTGCAGGCGTCTCGCTCTTCTGAACGCATACCTCATCGGTAGTGAAGGCCTTGCGGCCTGCACTACTCCACTGAGGGCGGAGGTTCGGCCATGAATAGTGAAGCAGTACCATTCCCTTTCGTCCCGGCTGCACCGGATTGGTCGGTCGAATGGGAACGCATTGTCGAGCGGTTCGCGTGGGTTCGCACGATGGCGGGTGTCCCGCAGGATGCACGGCACCATGCCGAAGGCGATGTACTCGTCCATACCCGGATGGTTGTGGACGTGCTCGCGGAGCAGACGGCATGGCGTACTGCGCCCGATGGAGAACGGGTGGCGCTCTTTGCCGCCGCGCTCCTCCATGATGTCGCGAAACCGGTCTGTACCCAGATTGATGCAGACGGCACGATCACGTCGCGCAATCATGCGCGGCGAGGAGAGTTGCTGGCGCGGCGAATTCTCTACGAAGGGATCGGCCTCGACGCACCCGTCCCGTTTACCCTGCGAGAACAAATCGCAAAACCGGTTCGCTATCATGGCCTGCCACTCTGGTTCTTCGAGAAGCCCGATCCGGTCCGCGCGGTGATCGAGGCGAGTCAGACTGCTTCGCTTCGGGCGGTCGTGTTGCTCGCCGAGGCCGATGTGCGCGGGCGGATGTGCGATGACCAAACGGTGTTGCTCGACCGGATCGCCTATTTCCGGGAGTTCTGCATCGAGAACCGCTGCTGGGAAGGGGCACGCGATCTCCCGTCCGACCATAGCCGGTTTCTCTACTTCGCGGGTCGGCACGCGAACCCGGACTACGCGGCGTACGATGACACGGTCTGCGAGGTTGTGCTGATGGCAGGTATACCGGGGGCGGGCAAGGACACCTGGATTGCGCGGAATCTGCCGGACTGGCCGGTCGTCTCGCTCGACGCGATCCGTGCCGATCTCGGCGTCCGACCGACCGAGGAACAAGGGCATGTCATCCAGGAAGCGAAGGAGCGGGCACGGGCGTTGCTGCGGAAGGAGCAATCGTTCGTCTGGAACGCCACAAACATTACCCGAATGATGCGCAGGCAACTGATTGATCTCTTCGCTTCCTACCGCGCGCGTATCCGCATTGTCTATATCGAAGTGCCATTCGCGACGCTCCTCATGCGGAATCAGGCGCGTGCGGCCGGTCTGCCGGAAAATGCACTGGAACGGCTGATCGGCAAACTCGAGGTGCCGGATCGTACCGAGGCCCATGATGTCGCGTATGTGATTGAATGACACTGATGACGCGGGCTATCCGTCGCGAACTGAATCCATCCCTCTCCCGCGCGACGGAGTATACTATGGTGAGGAAGCAATGAGGCTTCCCGAATGCAGCGAAGCAGGAGCAATACACGATGCGTCGGAAGTCTGTTTTCCTTGTCGGCGTGCTGGCCGTCACGCTAATT
>JALYXG010000335.1 GCA_030947205.1 Chloroflexota bacterium | reverse complement strand
GAGCAGGACATTCCCGTTTCGCAGGTGCTGCCCGGTGATGTATTGCTCGTCCGGCCCGGCGAGAAAATCCCGGTGGACGGCACGATCCTCGACGGCGCATCGTCCGTGGACGAGTCCATGCTCACCGGCGAGAGTTTGCCCGTCGAGAAGCGACCGGGCGACGCCGTCATCGGTGCGACGATCAACAAGCAGGGCTTGCTGACGATGCGGGCAACGCGTGTGGGCAAGCAGACGCAGTTAGCGCAGATCATCAAACTGGTGGACGCGGCGCAGCTTGCCAAGGCGCCGATCCAGCAACTGGCGGACCGCATCTCGGGTATTTTCGTGCCGACGATCTTCGGCATCGCCGCAGTGACCTTCGTCGGCTGGATCGTTGCGGGCCGGTCGCCGGTCGCGGCGATGGTCGCGGCGATTGCGGTGATCGTCATCGCCTGTCCCTGCGCCCTCGGGTTGGCGACACCGGCGGCGATCATGGTCGGCAGCGGCCGTGGGGCCGAACATGGCATCCTGCTCAAGGGCGGCGAGAGTTTGCAGCGCGTGCGGCAGGTGAACACCGTTGTCCTCGACAAGACCGGCACCGTGACGAACGGCGAACCTGCCGTTACAGACATCATCGCGGCGGACGGCTGGGCGGACGACGACCTGTTGCGCCTCGTCGCCATCGTCGAGAAGGGGTCGGAGCACCCATTGGCCCGCGCCATCGTGCGGTACGCGGAGGAACGCGGACTTGATCTTCCTTCGGGCGTGACGAAGTTCGAGGCCCTGATCGGCGGCGTGCAGGGCACGGTCGGCAAGCGGGTGGTGATCGTCGGCAACGCGCGGTTGCTCGGCGAAGCGGGCATCGCCCTCGACTCAGCGCTCGGCATGCAGCACGCGGCCCTTGAAGCGCAAGCGAAGACCGCGATGCTCGTCGCGGTGGACGGCGAACTGGTCGGCATCGTCGCGGTCGCGGACACGATCAAGCCAACCTCGCCGGAAGCGGTCCGCACGCTCCACCGGCTCGGCATCGAAGTCGTCATGCTGACGGGCGACAACACGCGAACGGCGGAGGCGATTGGCAGGGAAGTCGGCATAGACCGCGTGATCGCGGAGGTGCGGCCCGCTGACAAGGTGGCCGAGGTGAAGCGGCTGCAGGAAAGCGGCAAGGTCGTCGCGATGGTCGGCGACGGCATCAACGACGCCCCCGCGCTCGCCCAGGCCGACGCCGGGATCGCGATGGGCACGGGCACGGACGTGGCGATGGCGGCGGGCGACATCACGCTCGTCAAGGGCGATCTGCGCGGCATCGCGGAGGCAATTGACCTGTCGCGCCGCACGATGCGCACGATCCGGCAGAATCTCGGCTGGGCCTTCGGCTACAATGTCGTTCTGATCCCGCTCGCCGTCTTCGGCAAACTCAACCCGATTTTCGCCGCAGTGGCGATGGCTTTGAGTAGTGTGACTGTCCTCTCGAACTCGCTACGCCTGCGTGGGACACGGTCGAGCCAGTTTATGGCGGCGGCGGTGCTGCTCGTCGCTTTCTCGGTCGTCGGGTTCGGGACGTATCGCGGGGTTTCGGGGCAGGCATCCGTCTTTGGCGCTGCCTCGTATGCTTGGGCGCCGAACGAGGTCCATATGGCGATGGTCGGCCAGCGGACGACGCCGGAGATGCCTGACCTCTTCCGAGGCGGCGTCAAGACGGTCAAGGCGGGCACGACGATCACGTTCATCAATGACGACAACGACCACGCCCACAACGTCGTGAGCGGGACGCGCAGCGCGCCGACGCAGGATTTCTCTAGCGGCCTCCTGCAACCGGGGCAGCGCTGGCAATACACCTTCACGACACCCGGCGTCTACCCCTACTTTTGCAGCCTCCATCCCGGCATGGATGGCACGATCACCGTGACGTGATGCGGCGAGTGCCGCGCGCGGAGCAATAGCGCCCGGAAGGGCAAATTCGATGGAGGTTCGATGATGGAAATGATCACGATGAAGGCCCCGGATATCTCGTGCGAGCACTGCGTCGCGACGGTCGAACAGACGGTCGGTCGGTTCCCTGGTGTCCAATCCGTCGAGGCGGACGCGGAAACGAAGATCATCACACTGACGTACGACCCGATGCAGGCGGACCTGCCGAAGATCGAGGACGCGCTCGCCGAAGAGGGCTACCCGGTCGAGAAGTAGCGA
>JALYXG010000308.1 GCA_030947205.1 Chloroflexota bacterium | reverse complement strand
GCGACGAATGCCTTGTCGCCCGCGCCCGTCAGGACGAGCACGCGGATATCGGGCGTTGCGGCGACATGTTCGCAGACGCGGACAAGCGCGTCGTACATCGCAAAGGTCATCGCATTGCGCGCCTCGGGGCGGTTGAAGGTCACCCACGCGACCGGTCCGCGCCGCTCGAAGAGGACATTGGGGGTTCCAGTCTCCATCGTTTCTCCCTTGATTGTGCTGCGGCTCGGTCGTTGCTATGCCTATAGCAGATTCGCGCATCGCCGTAAACCTCTGGAAGGAAACGGAAACCAAAGGAACCGCAAAGGCGCGAAGACCGCCAAGGACGCAAAGAAGAAAATGAGGAGAAGTATACGAGGGTCATTTCACGGTCGAGGCCTTGGTGGCTGGGGCAGTGGGCCAATTGCAGCAGCGTTGACAACATCCGTCCCTGCCGTACACTGACGCTATTCTAACATCGGCGCGAGTCGCCATGGATTCTGAAAAGACGATGTCGGTGGGCATAGGAAAGCGAGAATTCCATGAGTCTGTCGCTGTATGACGAACGCCTTTCTTATGTCCACGGCGCGAGCGATGTGCCGCTGATCGGCGTGCCCATCGGCGATCTGCTCGACAAGGTCGCGGCGCAAGTACCCGACAACGAGGCGCTGGTCTCCTGCCATCAAGGCGTGCGCTACACCTATCGCGAGTTTCGCGCGCTCTGCGACCGCTTCGCGCGGGGACTGCTGGCGCTCGGCATCCAGAAGGGCGACCGGATCGGTATCTGGGCGACCAATCACGCCGAATGGGTCGTCGCCCAGTTCGCGACGCCGAAGATCGGCGCGATCCTCGTCAACCTCAACCCCGCGTATCGCGTCTACGAACTGGAATACGCGCTCAATCAGTCCGGTTGCTCCGCACTGATTATCGGGCCACCCTTCAAGTCCTCCGACTACGCCGCGATGCTGCGTGAAACCTGTCCCGAACTCGACGGCGCGGAACCGGGCAATCTCCACGCCGCGCGCGTCCCTGATCTCCGTACGGTGATCGCCTTCGGTTGCGAAACGCCCGGTACGCACCGCTGGGACGATGTGCTGGAAAAAGCGACGCACGTTTCGCCGGAAATCTTGGCGCGCGTGCAAACGGAGCAGCAGTTCGACGACCCGATCAACATCCAGTACACCTCCGGCACGACAGGGTTCCCGAAAGGCGTCACGCTCTCGCACCATTCGATTCTCAACAACGGCTTCTTTATCGGCGAATACATGCGCTTCTCGCCCGATGACCGGCTCTGCATCCCCGTCCCTTTCTACCATTGCTTCGGCATGGTGCTCGCGAACCTCGCCTGCGTCACCCATGGCGCGACGATGGTCATCCCCGCCCCTGGCTTCGACGCGAAAAGCGCGCTCGCGGCAGTGGAGCAGGAGCGATGCACCGCGCTGCATGGCGTCCCGACGATGTTCATCGCCGAACTGGCGCACCCGGAATTCGAATCGTTCGATCTTTCGTCATTACGGACGGGCATCATGGCCGGCTCACCCTGCCCCGTTGAGGTGATGAAGCAGGTCAACGCGCGTATGAACATGACGGATGTGACGATCTGCTACGGCATGACCGAGACCGCGCCCGTCTCCTTCCAGAGCACGACCGACGACCCGCTCGACAAGCGCGTCAGCACCGTCGGGCGGGTCCACCCGCACGTTGAGTGCAAGATTATTGATCCCGCGACGGGCGCGATCGTGCCGCGTGGGACGACGGGCGAACTCCTGTCGCGCGGGTACCTCGTCATGCTGGGCTACTGGAACAACCCCGGAGCGACCGCACTCGCCGTGGACGCGGGACGCTGGATGCATACCGGCGACCTCGCGGCGATGGACGATGAGGGATATGTGAATATCGTCGGCCGCTCCAAGGACATGATTATCCGGGGCGGCGAGAATATCTACCCGCGCGAGATCGAGGAATTCCTATACCCTCATCCAAAGATTCAGGATATTCAGGTGATCGGTGTGCCGGACGAGAAGTACGGCGAGGAAGTGATGGCCTGGGTGATCCTCAAGGCGGGCCATGAGGCGACCGAGGACGAACTGCGCGACTACTGCCGCACCCGCATCGCTCACTACAAGGTGCCACGCTATTGGAAGTTCATTGACGCCTTCCCGATGACTGTCACCGGAAAAATCCAGAAGTACAAAATGCGCGAGACCGCGACCGAAGAACTCGGCCTGGAGAAGGCAGCCGCGATGCGCACGGCATAAAGATGTACGCGTTGACTTTGATGTCAGATTCGGTATCATGTCTGTATGGGTAACGATGACCGCTTGTTGCGATGGGTGGGTACGTCGCTCGACGATCTGAAGGAGTTCCCATCCGATGTGCAGAGCCGGATGGGATTCGCGCTCCGAACCGCCCAAGAGGGTGGCAGAGACCCCGACGCGATGCCACTACAGGGCTTCGGCGGCGCGGGCGTTATCGAGATCGCCGAACGGTTCGACGGCAATGCTTATCGAACGATGTACACCGTTCGCCTTCGTCACGCCGTTTACGTACTCCACGCGTTTCAGAAGAAATCTACGCACGGGATTGCAACGCCCGCACGGGAAATGAATACAGTTCGTCGTCGGCTGCGTGAGGCGGAATTGCTCGATGCGGCGGAAACCGCGCGGCAGCAAAACCGAGGAGAAACCACATGATCGAAGACATCCGCCTTGAAGATATTCGCGTCACCGAGAGCAGCGGCAATGTCTTTGCCGATCTCGGCTTACCCAATGCGGAGGAGGCCCTTGCGAAGGCTGAACTCGCCATCGCAATCAATCGCATCATGGAAGGACGCGGACTGACAGAACGCCAGACTGCGCTGATCCTCGGCACGAGTCAATCTCGCATCCATAACGTGCGGCGTGGTCGCCTCACGGGCGTCTCTACCGACTGGCTGTTTCACGCTCTCAACAATCTCGGGCATGATGTCGAGATCAATGTGAAGCCGAAGCCGCATCATCGGACCGATGCACGAACTACGGTCGCGACTCATCCACGATAAATGGCACGGTTGCGGCGATCATTTGCTGAAACGGAGCCTCCCTGTCGGGATACATCATCGTGCGTTCGAGAGGCACCGAATGATGGTCACTCGGTCGGACGAAAAGGAACGTGCTGTTGACGCTATAGGCGACGACAGCAACATCGATTACCCAGCGAAACCGATCCTCTTCCACCCATAGCCGATCAAGCGCGGTATCAACATCCATTGGATCAAACGGCGGTCGCGGCGTATGCATATCAATGAGCAGCGTCCCAGGTAGCCTTTTCCCTAAGCGCTGCTCAGTGTTTCTGACAGCGGAAGCGAGAGCGCTCCGAAACAAGTCAGCAAAGTCGTTTTTCGACACAGACGCTGTCTCCAGATTCCTCACTAATGAAGATGCGAACCGCCGTTGATGTCGAGAGTGACGCCGGTCAGGTATTCGCTGGCGTCGTCGGCGAGGAAAAGGATGCCATTAACGACGTCCTCGGTGCGGCCGACGCGGCCAACGAGTGTCGTTTCGCCGAGTTCCTTCTTGCGCTCATCGGAGACTTGCCCGCCGAAAATGTCGGTATCAATCAGCGAAGGCGCGACGCAGTTGACGCGGATGCCCTGCGGCGAGAGTTCGCGCGCCAATGCCCGCGTTAGGCCCGCCATACCCGCCTTCGCCGCCGCGTAGGCGGAGGTGCCGAAAACACCGCCGCCCCGCTGGCCGGAAACGGACGAAAGCGAGACGATGGCTCCCTTGCCCCGCTTCAGCATCGCCGGAACCGCCGCCTGCGACGACATAAACATTCCTTTGAGATTCACGTCCACCACGAGGTCGTATTCTTCCTCGCTGATGTCGAGGAACTTCGTCGGCCGGGTCAGGCCCGCATTGTTGACGAG
>JALYXG010000302.1 GCA_030947205.1 Chloroflexota bacterium | reverse complement strand
GGCGATCATGATCGCGGGCGTGGACGAGTGCAGCGCGCTGCTCCGTCGTCAGTTCAAGCGTTCGTCGGTACATGCCGTCCTCCTTTCGTGGAGACGGATCCTACCACTACCGGATTAAGTTGGTAAGCTTCATCAGCCTGCGTCCCTTTCTCATCGTCGCAGGCGGAAAAGCCCACACTACCTGGGAAACGCAGGCTGATGAACCTTACTTAATCCGGTAACGGTGCCAACTGACCGGAGCCGTTGCTGTGACGGGCAATGCAGCGAATTTGGTGCATCGAGAGTGCGGGAGCGCCAAGAGGGAGTACACATTCCGGTTATAGTCTTGACGGTTTTGTGATCGGGGAAACAGCCGTGCTTGCTCCGCGATCCCGCCGTGCTGTATGGTGTTGCGGCGGGGTTGCGTGTTGGGTGTGGTTGGCTCACGTCCGATGCGTGAGGTGTGGGGATGGGGCGACATGGGCGACGCCGGGGGCGCGGTGCGACAAGACGTGGCGGTGTGGCGGCCCCGGCATCTGTATGGCGTCGAGGTGGTCTGCGGCAGGGGCCTGCCCAGCGCCCCGCGCCACTTCCACGAGGAATTGGAGATCGGTCTCAAGCAAGGTGGCGGCTGGGAATTCCACCACCGCGGAGCTTGGCACGCCGTCGCCCCGGGCACCCTCGTCCTCACCCCACCCGGCGACGTTCACATGATGCGCTCGCCGCATGGGCCCGACGACGCGGTGTACCACGGCCTGCGCCTTGACGCCGACCTGCTCCGGCGCGCAGCCACGGACCTCGCAGGGCACCCCTGGCGCGGTCCCGATTTCGCGACGCCCCTGGTCCAGGACCGCGACACTCGATGCCTTATCCTACGCCTCATCGCCGCGCTGGCGGACGGATCCACCGCCTCTCCCCTCGCGCAGGAATCGTGGCTGCAGGATGCGCTGGGCCATCTCATCCTGCGCCACGGGGCCGCGAAGGTGGTTCCGTCGCCCGTCGGCACGGAGCGTGGAGCGATCCGGCGGGTGCGCCAGTACCTGGAGGAGTACGCCGCGCGGACCGTCACACTGGCCGAACTCGCGTACATCGCTGAACTGAGCACCTTCCACCTCTGCCGGGTGTTCGGTGCTGCGGTGGGGATGCCTCCCCACGCGTACCAGACGCAGGTCCGCGTGGTGCGCGCCAAGGCGCTGCTCGTCGCCGGACGCCTGCCCCTCGCCCAGATCGGCACCGAGGTCGGCTTCGCCAGCCAGAGCCACTTCACCCGCCACTTCATGCGCCTCGTCGGCACCACTCCCGGCCAATACGTGCGCGACAGCCGCTAGCAGGCAAGATCGCAAGATAGCGCGATAGCAAGAACGTGGTAGACGGCGGGCGCCCCGCGCCCTACTCTACCCTCGGACGGTTGCGCGGACGATCGCCGAGCGATAGAAAGGACGAACCGATGAGTGAGAAGGGGGCGGCAACGCCCGAGAAGGCATACATGGTGAACAGGACCGACGCGCCCGCTTACTGGCAAGTGAATATTCTCTGGGTCATGCTGGCCACCGGCGACCAGACCGGTGGTCAGTATTCGCTCATGTGGCAACTCTGCCCCAAAGGCTCGGGACCCTCGCCGCACACCCACGACCAGGACGAGCAGTTCTACGTCCTCGACGGACAAATTACCTACCTGGCGGGCGATCAGACGCTCGTGGCCACGGCGGGGGCGTTCGTCCTGATCCCGCGAGGCACGGTGCATAGCTTCCGCGTCGATAGCGAGACGGCCACCATCCTCAACTCGTACACCCCGGCGGGGTTCGAGCAGGCTATCATTGAACTCGGCGAGCCGGCCACGACGCGGACGCTCCCGCCGGAGGGACGACCGATGATCGCCCATCCCGAGCGTGCTGCCGAGGTGTTCGACCGCATCGGTATGCACCTGATTGATGAGCCGGACACCTTGCGCGAGCGGTCGGCGTGGCACAGCGAGGGCCTTGCATGACAGACCCAGACGCCCCTCAGAATATGTCGCGCAATGCAGCGCGAGACAATCGGCGACGCGATGGCGTGCTTTGGCCCATGATCAGAATGGAGTATCCCCGATGACCACGCTCCCCGACGATTTGCTGGCACTCCTGCGCCAGCCGAGCCCCTGCTTCATCGCCACCACGATGGCCGATGGCTCGCCCCACCTGACCGAGACTTGGGTCGATACCGACGGCGAACACGTGCTGATTAACAGTGTGCAGGGCTACCTGAAGGTGCGGAACATCGCCCGCGACCCGCGTGTGGCCGTAGCAATCGCCGATCCAGCCAACCCCTCGCGCTATTTCCAAGTGCGCGGGCGGGTAATCGCCACGACCACCGAGGGCGCGGCGGAGCACATCGAGATGCTGTCGCAACGGTACCTTGGCACACCCTATCCGTGGTATGGCGGGCGCGATCAGGTGCGCGTGCTGATCACCATCGCACCCGAGAAGGTCAGCGGCATGGGATAGGGCGGAGGGACGATCACATAGGCGGGAAGCGCCGGGAGATTTGGATATGCTACGACCTGACTGGTACATAGACGAACTCGCACATGCCGGCGAGGAGCATCTCACTCCCACATACGTGGCAACCTACGACCGCAAAGCCGCAACTGACCCGACGGAGGATGTGGCGCTGCTGCGTGACTTGGGCATGGATGCGTCGAGTTTGCTGCTCGATCTCGGCGCGGGTACCGGCGCCTTTGCCTTCGCCGCCGCCCCCTTCTGCCGCCGCGTGGTGGCGGTTGATGTGTCGTCTCCCATGCTGACGGTTATCCGGGAGCAGGCCGAGCGACTGGGCCTGGATAATGTGGAAGCCGTGCATGGGGGATTCCTGAGCTACGAACACGAAGGCGACGCGGCGGACTTCGTCTACTCACGCAACGCCCTGCACCATCTCCCCGACTTCTGGAAGGGGCTCGCGCTCGCGCGGATTGCGGCCCTGCTGCGGC
>JALYXG010000246.1 GCA_030947205.1 Chloroflexota bacterium | reverse complement strand
GAGGAAGGGGGAGCGAGCCTCCGTGAGATCGGGGCGTTCGGGGAATATCCGAGTATCCAGATGAGACACCCCCTTCCTCGCGGGAAGGGGGCCGGGGGGTTAGGTTTTTTGACGGCTACCATCGCCCAGGCAGTGACGATCCTCCGGGCCGGGGGGTTGGTCGCGTTCCCGACGGAGACGGTTTACGGCCTCGGGGCGGACGCGCGCAATCCCGCAGCGATCCGCCGCCTGTTTGCCGCCAAGGGCAGGCCCGCCGATCATCCGGTGATCGTCCATCTCGCGCACGCGGACGCGATGCCGCAGTGGGCGAGCCGCGTGCCGCCCGCCGCAGTCGCCCTCGCCAATGCCTTCTGGCCCGGCCCGCTGACTCTCGTACTGCCGCGCGCCGCCCATGTGCTCGATCTCGTCACCGGCGGGCAGGTGACCGTCGCACTCCGTGTGCCGCGTCATCCCGTCGCGCACGAATTGCTGGAAGCATTCGGCGATGGGATTGTCGCGCCCTCCGCGAATCGGTTCGGTCGCCTCAGCCCGACGCGCGCCGATCACGTCCGCGCCGAACTCGGCGACACGGTGGCCTTGATCCTCGATGGCGGCCCGACAGAAGTCGGCGTCGAGTCCACCATCGTGGATGTGAGCGGCGACCGCCCGACGCTCCTCCGGCCCGGCGGGATTACTCCCGCACAACTCGCCGCAATCCTCGGTGCGTCACCCGGCGCACCCGACGCTGCCTCGCCGCGCGCCTCCGGTACATTGCCGAGCCACTACGCGCCCACGACGCCGCTCGCGCTGATCGAACCGGACGACCTCGAAAAACATGCTGCCGAACTCGCCGCGAACGGATCGCGCGTCGCGGTCGTGGCACGACATGCGGCCCCACCGATACGCTCCGGCATCGCGTGGCACATTGTTTCCGCCGATGCCGCAGTCTACGCGCGGACGCTCTACGCGACACTACGAGAAATGGACGAAGGCGGGTATGATTGTATCCTTGTCGAGGACGTGCCGGAGGGCGACGCATGGCTCGCCGTCCGCGACCGCCTGCGCCGCGCCGCCTATCGTGGGGAGGAATAAATGAGCGACGAACCCACCCCCCAACCCCTTCCCGTATCGAGAGGGGGAGTCGTAGGGGCGCACAGCCATGCGCCTTCCGAGGACACGCCTCCTTCGGTGCTTGTGGCCGTGATTATGGGCAGCACCTCGGACTGGGACACGATGCAGCACGCGGACGAGACGCTGACAGAATTTGGCGTGGCGCACGAATGCCGCGTCATCTCGGCGCACCGGACGCCGGACTTGATGGCGGAGTACGCGACGGGCGCGGAGGAGCGAGGCATCGCGGTGATCATCGCGGGGGCGGGCGGCGCGGCGCACCTGCCGGGGATGGTCGCGGCGCAGACGCTCGTGCCGGTACTCGGCGTGCCGGTCGAGAGCCACGCACTCAAGGGAATGGACTCGCTGCTCTCCATCGCGCAGATGCCGGGCGGCGTGCCGGTCGGGACGCTGGCAATTGGCCAGGCGGGCGCGACCAATGCCGCCCTGCTCGCCATCGCCATCCTTGCGACAACGCGGCCCGCGCTCCGCGAGCAATTGCGGGCATTCCGCGCGGCACAGGCGGCGCGGGTGCGAGCGGCGACCCTCCCATGAGCGCGCCGATCCTGCCCGGCGCGACGGTCGGTGTCCTCGGCAGCGGGCAGTTGGGGCGGATGCTCGCCCTCGCCGCGCGCCGGATGGGCTACCGCATCCATACCCTCTCGCCGGAGCGCGCGACGCCGACCGGGCAGGTCGCCGATCGTGAGATCACCGCTGCCTACGATGACCTCGACGCCGTCCGGGCTTTCGCGGCGCAGGTGGATGTCGTGACGCTGGAGTTCGAGAATATCCCCACCGCTACCGTCGAGGCAATCGCGGCGTACGTCCCGGTGCGGCCCGGCGGCGCGGCACTCCACACGACGCAGCACCGCATCCGGGAAAAGACCTTTCTGCGCGACGCGGGCTTCCCCGTCACGCCTTTCCGTCCGGTCGCGACGCGGGACGATCTGCGGGCAGGGTTAGCGGCATTCGGTTATCCCGCCGTACTGAAGACCGCCGATTTCGGCTACGACGGCAAGGGGCAGGCGAAGATCGCCGCGCCCGAAAATGCAGACGCGGCATTCGCCGACATCGCGGGCCGCGCGGCGATCCTCGAAGCGTTCGTGGATTTCGAGCGAGAGGTTTCGGTCGTCGCGGCGCGCGGGCTGGACGGCTCGTTCGCGCATTTCGGCGTCGTCGAGAATACGCATCGCGACCACATCCTCGATACGACGGTGGTGCCCGCCGCCGTGCCGCCGCAAACGGCGCACGATGCCGTGGAAATTACGCGCGGCATCCTCGACGCACTCGATATCGTCGGCGTGGCGTGTGTCGAGTTCTTTCTGACGCGTTCTGGCGCGCTCCTCGTCAACGAGATCGCACCTCGCCCGCACAACTCCGGTCATTTCACGGTGGACGCCTGCGCGACGAGTCAGTTCGAGCAGCAACTGCGCGCGGTCTGCGGCCTCCCGCTCGGCGCGACGGAGCAACTGCGCCCCGCCGCGATGGCGAACTTGCTCGGCGATCTTTGGGAGCGCGGCGAACCGAATTGGGCTGCGGCATGCGCCTTCCCGCGCATCAAACTTCACCTCTACGGCAAAGCGACGCCCCGTCCCGGCCGCAAGATGGGCCACCTCACCGCCCTCGCGGGCAGCGCCGATGACGCCCTGCGCACCGTCCGCGCCGCGCGGGACGCGCTGACGGCACGCTAAGAAACGAAGGGGTACGCAAGACAGACTTGGCCAAGACATACCCAACACCTGTTTGTATAACGGTGGCAAACACCCTATCATCCGGGCGTCCATTGTCGCCGGTTGTCGAGGGGACATGCCAGGAAGAGGTGTGGGATGGAGATCGCGCAGCTATTCTTTTCGCGCTACGAGGACCTGCGCTCCGCCAGGGAGGGCCTCGTCGCCTGCCCCGAAGCGGAGTGGCGCGCCCGGCCACACGGCCTCAACCCGATCACCTGGCTGGTTTGGCACATGGCACGGGCCGAGGACAGCGGCCTGAACCGCCTGGTCTTCGATCAGCCGCAAGTCCTCGATGATCCGGTCGCGCAGTGGCCGACGCGGATGCGGATTCCGCTCCGCCACCACGGCTCCACGATGCCGTCGGCCGAGGTCGATGCGCTGAATGCCCAGGCGGACGTCGGCGCCCTCTGGGCGTACTCCGTCGCGGTGGCGGAGCGCACGCGCGCGCTCGTCCGACAGCTCGACCCGGCCATCCTCGCCGAGACCGTCCCTCTCCCACACCTGCGCCGCGTGCTCTACGATGAGGGGATGCTGCGGCCGGGGTATGCCTGGCCCGAGCAACCTCCCCTGTATAGCGGAGAGACACGCTGGGCACTCCTCTTCATGTTCGGCGTGACTCATAACTTCTACCATTGGGGCGAGTTGCTCACCGTGCACAGCTGCCTCGCCTCGCCGCATTCCCTCAGCCCGGCATGAGACGGTCGGACGCTACGTCCCGCACCACCAGCCGCGCAGGCACGGAGCAAAGGCCCGCTCGCGGGAAGCTGGGTATGTCTTGGCTACATGTGATGCAAAAAGTCAGCGGTGGGGCGGCAGCGGGTTCGGCGTCGCGCTGCCGGATGGCACGCCGGTCGGTCGCGACAAGTCGGGGAGGGGCTTCGGGAACGTCATGATCGGTTGCGCGGTTGATCGCGGGTCGGGCAGGGCCTTGACCGTCCCGAAAGTGTAAGCGAGGTTCAGCGTCGCGGCCTGCCCATCCGGGTTCGTGACCGTGACATCCACCGTGCCGGCGCTGTGTGCCGGCACGGTCGCCGTGATTGTCGTCCCGGTGACGACACCCGGCGGTGAGGCGGACGCCGTGCCGAACAGGATCGTTGCACCACTCGCGAAGCCCATGCCCGTCACGGTCACGCTCGATCCACCCGTTGTGGAGCCGGAAGACGATGAGAGTGCGTCGAGCGTCGGGAAGGGGGTGGACTGCGGCTCGAACGCGCCGATGCTACACGGCGTCAGGCGGAGTAAACCGCGCTGGTCCATCCCGCCGACGGCCGCCCCGGCACAGGTCGCGTGATCGCCCTTCCCCACCGCCGCACTGCCGGGGCCGAGCGCCATCGTCGCGGTGGGGCCACCGTGGTTGACGAGCGCGCCGAGAACCGGATCGGCCGTCCGATTGTTGATCGTAAATCCGCAACTCGTGGCTGGACTGAATTCGAGGTTATTGCCGCTATCGGTCACGAAATTGCCGCAGTTTCCGTCGCTCACCGCAGTGTTCGACGCCAGAATCGTATTCTTGACAGTGACTCCGCCACCGGGCGTGTGGAGGCCGCCGCCCGAACCCGAGGCGGCGGCAACGACGCCACCAAAGCCCGTACCGCCCGCGCCACCGACCGCGCTATTCGCAGTGAGTGTGCTATTCGTCAGGGTGAGTGTGCCACTTCCTACGTCGGCAATTGCGCCACCCTGTCCCATGCCGCCACTTGCACCAAACCCCCCAGTACCGTTCCCAGCGCCAGTACCGGCATCACCCCCATTGCCGCCCACGCCGCCACCTACGGTGTTCGTGGCGAACGTGCTGTTCGTTACCGTCATTGTGCCGCCATTGTTCAGCGCACCGCCCGCGCCGATGCCACCCTTGCCGCCGAAGCCACCGGTGCCGCCACTACCGCCGGTCGACTTGCCACCGTTCCCGCCCGCGCCACCCGCGCCGGCGAGGACGTTATTGCCGGAGAACGTGCTGCCAGTAATACTCAGCGTACCGAGGTTGCTGATCGCGCCGCCGTTGGCAGCGCCCGCATCGCCACCAACGCCTCCCAGCCCGCCTCGTGTCCCCACCATATCGCGGCCATCGCCACCTCTTCCGCCCGCGCCGCCAACGGCTCGATTATTCGCAATCGTGCTCGCCGTAACAACCAACGTCCCGCTATTGACAATCGCGCCACCGGGGGCATTTCCGCCGAAAAACCCACTACCTCCCGGCCCACCGTCCGCGCCCGCCGTGCCGACGGTCGAGCCGTTCCGCAGCGCGAGCATATTCAGCCGCAGTGTCGCGCCCCCATTCACTACGAAGATGCGGAAATTCGGCGTACCGCCCGCCGCACTCCGCTGGATCGTTGCACCATTACCGACAATTGTCAGGTCCACCCCGGAAAGGATAGTGGGCAGGCCGGTCCCGCTGCCGGTTGCCGCCTCAGCAACCAGGGTGTATGCACCGCCCGCGACGAGATTGATCGTATACGGCCCTTGCGCCGGGTTCGCGT
>JALYXG010000237.1 GCA_030947205.1 Chloroflexota bacterium | reverse complement strand
GTAGACGACGCTGCTGCGCCCTTCGAGGATCGGGCGGAGCAGGACGGGGTAATCGCGCGGGTCGTATTCGAGGTCGGCATCCTGTACGAGCAGGAAGTCGCCGGAGGCATTCTCGATCCCGGTGCGCACCGCCGCGCCCTTGCCCCGGTTGCGGGGGAGCAGGAAGACGCGCACGCCGGGCAGTTCCGCGAGGCCCGGCAGCAGTTCCCGCGTGCCGTCGGTAGAACCGTCGTCCACGAGAACGATTTCAGTCTTCAGGCGCAGCGCGCCGAGGTCCACATCGCGGATGCGCCGGACGATCTCCGGCAGCGTCTCGCGCTCGTTGAAGACCGGCACGATCACCGACAGCATGCGCCATGGCGGCGAGATGGGTTCCTCCGGCCATTGCCAGGACATGCGGTGATGCCTCCTCGGGGAGTAGATAATAGGCAGTAGACAGCAGACAGCAGGGAACGTTGGTGCTGCCCGATGCGCGGGATACTACCGCATCATTGCGATTGCTGCATCTCCGGGATCGGGCAGGGCATGCGGAGGCGGTCGCAGAGCGCGGGGAGCGACTCGAAGCGGAAGGGGTGCGCCCGCCGCTCGACGTGCGCCCGCAGTTCGTCCACCGTGCGGCGCGCCCGCTCGACGACGCGCGGCGGATAGTGGTAGCGCGCGGCATAGTCCGCGAATTCGTCCTCGTCGTGTAGTTCGATGCGGCCATCGGGGAAGATGACCAGATCGAGATCGAGATCGGTGTACCGGACGGTCGGTTCGGGTTCGATCTGCCAGCGTGGCGTCCTGGCGACATTGCAGTAATAGCCCCGGAGGTCGCCCGAAGCGTCGTCATATCCCGCGATGACATTCCACCATCGGTCGCGCCAGAAGAATTCCGCCGTCACATCGCCGGGCCGAAAAATAGGGGAGCGCCCCTCGACTTCCGGCCCGAAAACGCCGGAGACGATCAGATGACACGGTCGCCACCGCAGCACCCGCACCGGATACGAGAACCGGGGCCGTTCCCCGGTCCGCGCATGATACAGCGCGACACGCGCTTCGGCTGGTTCATTGCTGGCGTCCACAGGTACATTGGCCTTATCTGGTAGGGGCGCCCCTACAAATCGAACCGATCAAAGGATGAAATTGCTCAAATCCTCGTCGGCGGCGATGTCGCCGACCTTGTCGCGGACATAGACGGCGTCAATCGTGATCGTCTGGCCGCGAAACGCCGTGGCGTCGAACGAAAGTTGCTCGATGACGCGTTCGACGATGGTGGCGAGGCGGCGCGCGCCGATGTCCTGTGTGCGATTGTTGACATCCGCAGCGAGGCGCGCCATCTCCTCCAGGCCGTCGTCGGTGAATTCGATGTCCACGCCCTCGGTGGCGAGCAGGGCGACGTACTGCTTCGTTAGCGCGTTGCGCGGCTCCCTCAGGATCGCGAGCAGGTCCGTCTCGGTCAGACTCTGCAACTCGACGCGCAGCGGGAACCGCCCCTGCAACTCGGGGATCAGGTCGGAGGGCTTCACGCCGTGGAAACTGCCCGCCGCGATGAACAAGATGTGGTCGGTCTTCACCGGACCGTAGCGCGTCATCACGACCGAGCCTTCGACGATCGGCAGCAGATCGCGCTGCACGCCCTCGCCGGACACATCCGCGCCGTACTCGCCATTGCGCGAGATCGTCTTGTCTATCTCGTCAATGAAGACGACGGCGGCATCCTCGGCGCGGCGGATGGACTCGTCCACCACGGCGTCGAAGTCCACCATCCGGTACGCTTCCTGCTGGGTGAGGATGCGCCGCGCATCGCGCACGCTGACGCGGCGGGAGCGGCGGCGCGATGAATTGCGGCTCAGGTCGTCCAGAAAGTCGCCGTAGCTGCTCTCGTCGTAGGGGCCGTCGTCGCCGTACTCGTCGAAGAATTGCTCGATGTCAATCTCGACCGTGACGTCTTCGAGCAAGTCCTGATTGAGCATTTCCAGCAGTTTCTTGCGCTGCCGCCGCTGTCGTTGCGCGGCGCCCGCATTTTCGACCGCCGGTTCGGGTTTCTCCACTGGGGCTGCCGCCCGCCGGTTTGTGCGCGGACGGCGGTCATTGTCCGTTTGTTCGAGCAGGTAGGTAATCAGTCGCTCCCGCGCGGCGACCTCCGCCTGGCTTTTTACCGCTTCGAGGCGCATCGAATGGAGATTGGAGATCGAGACTTCCACCAAATCGCGGATGATGGACTCGACATCGCGGCCGACATAGCCGACCTCGGTGAACTTCGTCGCCTCGACCTTGATGAACGGGGCATCCACGATCTTCGCGACGCGCCGGGCGATCTCCGTCTTGCCAACGCCCGTCGGTCCCATCATCAAAATATTCTTCGGCGTCACCTCGTCGCGCATGTCCTCGCTGAGGAGTTGCCGCCGGAAGCGATTGCGCAGGGCGATAGCGACGGCGCGCTTCGCCTCGTTCTGCCCGATGATGTATTTATCGAGTTCCGCGACAATCTCGGCAGGCGTCATCGCCGCCGGTGGAGCGACATCGGTGGCAGGCGGCGCGACGCCGTTCGGTGGGCCGGCATTCGCGGCCTGCGGCGGCTGGCGGTTGTCGCGTGTCGTGGCGGTCGTCGTAACCTGTTCCGTTGCACTCATCGTACAGTCCTTCGGCGATACGGCAGGGCAGATTCTTCCTTGCCGACCGTCAGCACGGTAATGTGGTCGTTGGTGTAGATGCAGGTGTCGGCAGCGATGTGCATCGCTTTATCGGCGATCTCCTTTGCGGAATACGTCGTTCCATCAAGATACGCCTTTGCGGCGGC
>JALYXG010000235.1 GCA_030947205.1 Chloroflexota bacterium | reverse complement strand
GTCAAGATCGTGCTCCTCTTATGAATGGGCGCGTGGGTTTTTAGCCTTCGACAGACTTCCACGTCTCCTCCTACCATACAGGGGCATGTGGGCATGATCTATCCGATTCTTGCGGGTGAAGTCTCGTGGCCGTTCAGATGCGGGCGTACGGCTGTGCGTCCCTACCGATTGCTAACCGCTGGCTGCTGACGGTCGGGCAACCGTCAGCAGCCAGCGTGCGGATATGGCGAGGAGCGGTCGGTACTGGCGCACCGCCACCTTTCCCGGTATCGTACGGTGCGTGACTGCCATCGTTGCCTTGTGTCGGGAGCGTATTGTGGGAGAGCGTTGGGAGACGATCACGACGATCCGGGACGGGCTGTACGACCGCATCCCGCTCAATGCGCCGGAGTCGGCGCTGATGGCGACGGAGGCGTTTTTGCGGCTGGATCGCATCCAGCAGTTGGGGTTCGTTTCGCGCGTCTGGCCGGGGGCGAAGCATACACGCTTCGAGCACTCGCTTGGAGTTATGCACCTGATGCGGCAGGGAATTTCCCAATTGCGGCGACCCGGTGGCCCGGTCGCGCTCAGCGATGAGGACGCGCACACAGCAACCGCAACAGCACTTTTGCACGACATCGGCCACTATCCTTTTTCGCACGCCATCGAGGAACTCGGCCCGCCGATCTTGAAGCACGAGCAGGTCGGGCGGCGGATCATCCTCGGCGCGGAAGTTTCGGATGTGCTGGAACGCATCTGGGGTGTTGATCCTCGGCGCGTTGCCGATTTTATAGATCCGCCGGGGCCACCGCAAACGCCGCAGGACGCTCTGATTCGCGGCCTCCTTTCCGGCGCATTAGACATGGACAAACTCGACTACCTGCCGCGCGATGCCCGCGCCTGCAATGTGCCGTACGGTCGCGTGGACACCCCCCGGTTGCTCGACGCGCTCTGCGTGCGTGAGGTGAATGGCACGCCGCGCATCGTCGTGGACGATAAGGGGATCAGCCCCCTGCACTCGCTGATCAACGCGCGGCAGGAGATGTTCGACAATGTCTACTGGCACCACACGAACCGCGCCTGTATGGCGATGCTCCTGCGCGCCGTGCAGGAGGCGATGGAGGTGGGCGTGATCGCGCCGGAGGAGCTGACAACGCACGACGACGCCTCACTCCTCGCCTTTCTCAGCCAGTCGGAGATGCCGGACGCGACCCAGCGGCTCGTCGCCGCCCTCCGCTCCCGCCGCATCCACAAGCGGGCGGTGGAAGTTTCTGCGCGGGCGGGCGATCTGTTCCAGCGGCTCGGCGCGCTCTACTATCGTCCGCGCGACCGCCGCGCCGCCGAGATCACGCTCGCCGAGATGGCGGCGCACATGACGGGCATCGAAGTCCACGACAGCGACGTGCTGATTGACATCCCAAAGCCGGAGAAGTGGTCCGCCGATGTCTGGGTGGAGTTCGACCGCCCGCCGATCGGCTTCGCGCCGCTAATGCCGTGGCACGAGGTCGTCGGCGCGCAAACCGATGATTTCCGCCGCTACGAGGAGCACCGGCGCCTGATCCGCATCGTCGCCACCGAGCCGCTACGCGACGTGCTGCATCGCGAGTGGGCGAACCTCGTCCTGCCGCTGCTCGGTGGCGTCCTTTGATTAAGTAGCGTAGGATTTCAGCCTGCGTCCCTGCATCACTCTCGCAGGCTGGAAATCGGCCCAAAGGGCACCCCGGCGACCGGGGTGAGACGCAGGCTGAAAGCCTACGCCACCGGGAATCCGCCCTGCTAGCGGAGGTATAGGTGACGGTCATCGAGGATGGGCAGTCGTACGAAGGCGAAACGTTCACGGCGCTCGCCGCACCGGCGCAGACCTTCACGCGCGCCGATTTCGCCGCATGCCACTTCGACCGCTGCGTCTTCACGGAAAGCGCTTTTTCGCACTGCTCGTTCACGGATTGCCGGTTCACGGGGTGCGATCTCAGCCTCGCGCGCGTGCCCGGCAGCCGCTTCACCGATGTCCGGTTCGCCTCCTCCAAGTTGCTCGGTGTGGACTGGACAGCGGCGGGCGACGCGGTGATCTCCAAACTCTTCCTGTCGGTCCATTTCGACGATTGTCTGCTCAACTACGCGACCTTCTTTGGCCTGACACTGCGCCGGGGCCGGTTCGTGGGCTGCAACGCGCGCGAGGTGGATTTCCGCGAGGCCGACCTAACCGAGACGACCTGCACCCGGACGGACTTCACCGACAGCAAGTTCCACCACACGAATCTTACCAGGGCCGACTTCCGCCGGGCGACGAACTACGCGATCAACCCGGCCACGAACACCGTCGCCAAAGCGCGCTTCTCGCTCCCGGAAGCGGTGGCGCTCCTCAGCGGCTTCGACATCGTGATCGAGTAGATCGCCCGCCTCGGCTTCGTACTTCATCAGCCTTCATCAGCCTCTGTCGTTATGATGCGAACATGAGTATCCATGTCCAGTTCGCGGCAGTCAGACAGCAATACTGGCACGCAATGTGCACGGGCCAAATGAACGGGAGTTTGTCGCGCCTTTTTTGGAGCGCCTGTGGGAAGGGATACAAAAACTATGACCGCAATCAACGCACGTACGCTCATCGGTCGTGCTGTCGTCAGTGTGGCGGATGGCGAAAAGGTGGGGGCGATCTCCAACCTTCAATTCGACCTCGCCCAACGCATGGTGCTCGGCCTGCTGATCGGCGGCGATGGCGGCATCTTCAACCGGGAAAAGCCCTCCGCTATCCCCTTCAATCAGGTGCATACCTTCGGCCGGGATGCCGTGACGATCCGGGACAAGAGCGGCATTGCGGTCGCGGACGGCGCGCCGCACAACACGGCCGCAACGCTCGATGACCTCAAGAAGCGTGTCGTGACGACCGGCGGCGAGGTGATCGGCGATGGCGACGATCTTGTCTTCGATGATGCGTCCGGCGCGATCACCGCGCTCCAACTCGCCCCGCACGGCGGCTTCCTCGGCATCGGCGCGACGACGCACACCCTGCCGATGGAGGAGATCGTGGAGTTTGGCCGCGATGTCATCACCGTCCACAACACCGCCCTCGCGCGGGTGCGACCGGAAGCGGGTACGTCGTAGTCAGTAGACAGAATGGGTAGTGAAAAAGCCTCGGCGGTTTTTGCTCCATAAAGTGCTTCCGCGTTGGTGATTCGCGCGCCGACCGAGTAGAATCACTGACTACTGACTACTGACTACCGACTACTGAAAAGAGCCGCAATGTCCGAAGATCACGCATCCTCATCGAATGGCGCCGAACCGACGAGCGCGCTGACGCAGCAGCAGTTTATCTTTCTCACCGAACTGCGCTCCTACGTCCGGGAGGAGGCGGGATGGATTCGTACGCTCACCGACGCGATCCAGCGCGGGGTGGCGGGTGAGGAGACGGCGACGGAAGTGGGCCGCGCCGTCGCCGATGTCAGCGCGCCCTACCGCGCCGAAATCGCCCGCATGCGCGCGCTTGAGGTGCCGGAGGGATGCGAGGCGGTCGGCACGGCCCTCGACACCGAGACCGACCGAGCGGAAGACTATCTCGCCGCGCTCGCCCGCTGGACGGCGGCGGGGCAGGTCGGCATCTCGCTCCTACGCGACAACGCCGGGGAAGAGGTCCATCAGGCCCTCGAACGGTTCCTCAACGCCCGCGACGCCTTCGAGCAAGCGTACACCGAAGCCGCCCGGCTTCTGGAATAAGAGGGAATCTGAGCCGCCACTTTAGCGTCTTGGTCGGCCTGTCGCACGGGCGTTGGCGAATACGCTGGGGCCAATGAGCGCGAGGATAAAGAAGGGGAGGCCGAGGAGGTTGCGGACGGTCGGACGCGCGCTTTCCGGGGCGAACCGCGCGAGATAGATCGCCGGGATCGCGCAGGCGCACATCAGCGCGCCGAAGCCGAAGCGCGTCAGTACCGTGCGCCGATCCGCCGCGAAGCCCCAGACAATCGCCGTAATGAGTACCGGCACTGTCGCCAGCGCCCCGAAGAAAACATACCCGCTCGGCTTCGTGATCTGCACGAGCAGCAGATGCGCGATCCCGAAAAGGGTGACGAAGCCACAAAAGGCAGCAATGAGCAATGAGCAACGAGCAATGAGTGACGCATACCAGGAATGTGGCTTGCCACCGTCCGATGATGTGCTGTGGGGGGCTTTTTGCTGTACTTCAAGCATCGTTATCTCCTTCATCCATTGCTCATCGCTCATTGCTCATTGCTTCCCCATCTTTCGTCACTTCGCGGGCGGTAGAGTCCACGATGCGCGGCGGGGTATGGGGGAGCGGCGGTTCGTCGTCCGGTGGAGCATTGCGGCGCAGGAGGCGGTCGAATCCCTGTCCGATATACAGTACGAGCAGTGCGCCCAGCAAGGAGATCGCGAAGGCAACCGCGACATTGATCTCGCCACTGTAGAACCGCCCGACGATGAAGTTCCCGATAATTGCGCCGATGCCGCCGACGAGGAGGTTGCCGAAGCAGCCGAAGCCGAAACAGCCCATCCCCTGCGGTCGTGCGATGAATGCCGACGCCAGGCCGGAAGCAAAGGCGAGAAAAAGCCAGGTCGCCCAATCTCCCGCCCCATACGTGACAGCGAAGGATGTTTGCATTAGCGAGAGTGAGAATGGCGCGCGATCGGTGGAGCAGGCTTCAACCTGCCAGAATCCCGACAGATAGAAGCCTGCTCCACCGGCACAAACCCCACCACTCCATCCTCCATTAATCGTTCCTTATCCGTCCGCATCACCGCTGGCGACCATTGTTGTGCCCACAGACTCGGTATCGAGATCGTCCACCGGCGTGGGTTCCGGGGCGCGGGGGACGTCCGCCTGGAGCATGCCGACCGCTTCGAGGTTGCGGCGTATCCGCGCGCGGGCCTCGTTCGCGAGCGGCGTGCCGGGGAGACGGACGGTTGTTTTCTCGGTTTGTCCGAGCGCGCGCATCGTTTCCTTGATTGCCGCCTGGAAGGTGCCCGGCACCTGCGTGACATTGACGACGCGCATCAGATCGAGGAAGCCACGTCGCGCGCCCTCGTAATCGCCCTTGCGAAAGGCCTCGACGCAGCCGACGCCCGGCTCGGGCACGAAGTTCGCCTCGCCGATCACCGCGCCATCGCCGCCGAGCATCAATGTGTTCAGCAGATGGTCGCTCATCCCGGTGAGGACGGAGAAATCGGGCCGGATACGCTTGACGATCTGCACGCGGTTTCGTACCAGCATGGCGGAATCCACCGAGTCCTTGACGCCGACGATGTTGTCGTTCTCTTCAGCCAATTGCGCGAGGACGGCCGTGCTGACCGCCGTGCCGGTAAAGACGGGGATGTTGTAGACGAGGATTGGCAGGTCCACCGCGTTCGCGACCGCGCCGAAATGCGCGAGCAATTGCTCGTCGCCGAGCGTCTGATAAAACGGCGTGACGACCGCCGCTGCGTCCGCACCAACGCCCTTTGCGTGGCGCGTTAGTTCAATCGTCTCGCGCGTGTTGACGGCGCCCGTGCCGACGATGACCGGCACGCGGCCCTTGACGTGCTCGACGACCTTCTGCGCGTATTCCTTGCGTTCGTTGGCGGACAGTTGCGTGAACTCGCCCGTCGTGCCGAGGATGAACAGGCCATGCACCCCGGCGGCGATCAGCCAGTCCAGATGGCGGAGCGTCCCGTCCCAATCAATGCTCATATCGTCGTTGAAGAGCGTCACCGATGGGGGGATGATGCCACTAAACATCGCCATGTTTCCTCCTGCCTGCGCGGGTCGTCCGTCGCCCGGAGTATAGCAGAGGCGTGAGGCGCTGGCATGGCGTACAATAGTCGTGGAGGGAATCGCAGATGGACACATTGCTCGACCGACACATTGCGATCACACCTGATATGCGTGATGGCAAACCACGGATCGCTGGCACACGCATCACGGTCGCGGATATTGTGATCTTGCATCGCCGCCTCGGATATGGGATCGAAGAGATCGCTGGAACGTATGACTTGTCGCTTGCCGCCGTCTATGCGGCGATGGCGTACTACTACGATCACCGCGAAGCGATTGATCGGAGCATCGAAGAGGATGAGGCGTTCGTCGAGGCATTCAAGCGCGATAATCCGTCCCTGCTCCAAGAGAAACTGAAAAAATTGCGCGGTGGCTGAACGTATCCGGTTTCATTTGGATGAGAGCGTCAATGTGCGTGTAGCGCGTGCGCTACGGCGATACGGCTGCGATGTAACAACGACAAATGAGGCGGGGATACGTACGCAGCCCGATCCTGTACAACGCATCTACGCGCGTGATGCGGGCCGTGTGATCGTGACCCGCGATGCGGACTTTCTCCGTTTCGCCAGCCAGGAGGCGGATCATCCGGGGGTCGTCTTCTGGTCACAAACATCACGCTCTTTAGGTGAGGTCATCGAAAATCTGATCTTGCTCTACGAAGTGTTCATCGCCGAAGAGATGAACGGTCGTGTCGAATATTTCTAAGTATGCGGAGTGAACCCCCTCCCGCGTCGGGAGAGGGCAGGGGATGGGCATTCCCCGCAGTTGACACGCCCCTATTTTGTAGTGACAATGCGCGTCGCGGACGGCGCTCGGACGGTATGGCGCGCGCGATGAGGGGGCACCAGTGACACGAGATGGCGTCGTGGAATCTACGAACGGTCTGCCACGGCGCGCGGAAGCGGTACGTTCCACCAACTTCGTTTTCCCCAACGATACCAACCACCACGGCACGATGTTCGGTGGCCGGGTCCTGCAACTGATGGACCAGACCGGGGCGATTGCCGCCGCGCGTTTCGCACACACCACTGTCGTCACCGCCGCGATGGAGGCGGTCTCCTTCCAGCAGCCGATCCGCGAGGGCGAAATTATCGAGACGGTTGCACGCGTCGTTTACACCGGTCGCACGAGCATGATCGTGCGCGTGGATGTCTTCGCGGACCACCAACTGACCGGCGAGCGGAAGCGCGCCACCACCGGGTACCTGACGATGGTCGCGCTGGATGCTGCGGGCAAACCGATGCCCGTCCCGCAGTTGTTGATCGAAACGGAGGAAGATCGGGCAGACCACGAGGCGGCGGAACGTGTCCGTCATTTGGCGAAGCAACGAGTAGAACGAGTAGACAGTAGGCAGTAGGCAGTAGTCAGAGGGTCTGGTTCCTTTTTGACTACTGCCTACTTGAGGAGGAAGGCATGATTCTGACAGGGCTAGGTTCGTATCCGCGTGTCGGGGACACAGGGGAGTTGCAGCGGCTGCGGCGCGGTATTCACCGCTTCGACCGCAAGGAGATTGATCGGGACGATCTGAACGCCATCGCGGACGATGTGACAGCGGAAGTAATCCGCGAACAGGTGCAGGCGGGGCTTGATTGGGTGACGGACGGCTGCCTTCGCTGGGAGGACATGGTTTCCCACGTCGCCAACAAGCTCCCGAATGTCCGGCGTGGCGGCTTGCTCCGCTACTTCGACTCCAATACCTACGTCCGCCAGCCCGTCGTGACGGGGCCGGTCGGCTGGGAGCGGCCCGTCGTCGCGGCGGAGGCGGCGTTCGCGGTCGCCGAAAGCCCGAAGCCGGTCAAGGCAGTCGTCACCGGGCCGTACACCGTTGCGAAATACTGCGACGATCAGCACTACGGCGCGCTCGAACCGCTCGTCATGGACCTCGCCGCCGCCCTTAACAATGAGGTGAAGGCGATTGTTGCGACGGGCGTCACCTGCGTGCAGATTGACGAGCCGAGCATTTTGCAGGAGCCGGGCGACTGGGCGCTCTTCGAGCGGGCGATTGCCCGCCTGATGGATGGCGTGCCGGGCACAACCGCGATTGCGACCTACTTCGGCGATGCCACGCCGCTCGTCTCGCAACTGCTCGGCCTGCCCTTCAACATCGTCTATTTCGATTGCTCGTATGCGCCGCTCGTCGTGGACGCGCTGCGCGGCGTGGCGCATGGCAAGCATGTCGGCATCAGCGTCGTGGACGCCCGCAACACGAAACTCGAATCGCTCGAAGACGTGCAGGGCAATATCCAGATGGCGCAGGACATCGTCGGCAGCCACGCGCTGCATATCACGCCGTCGGCGGGGCTGGAATTCCTGCCGCGCAAGCGCGCGTACGAAAAGTTGACGCGGATGGTCGAAGGCGCGACCGTCGCGGCACAATAAGCAGTAGTCAGTAGTCGGTAGTCAGAAAGAGATGCACGCAGCGTTTCCCCTTCCCACTGACTACCGACTACTGCCTACCGATTACTATGGAGGAACGACACATGGCACAGCAAATTCTCCAGACAACGAGCGTCGGTAGTTTCCCGAAGCCGGACTACATCACGAAGGCGCGCACCAAGGCACGGCGTGGCGACATGGAGACGGCGGAGCTGACGGAACTCGAACGGCAGGCGACGCGCGAAGTGATCCAGTTGCAGGAAGACCTCGGCATTGACGTGATCGTGGATGGCGAGATGTACCGGGGTGACATGGCCGAATACTTCGCGCAGCAGATGAAGGGGTTCGAGTCCTCCGGCCTCGTGCGGTCGTACGGCAACCGCTACTACCACAAGCCAATCGTTGTGGACGCCATCGAGCGCCCGAACGCGATCACGGTGGACTGGTGGAAGTACGCGCAGTCCCTGACCGCGAAGCCAGTGAAGGGAATGCTCACTGGGCCGTACACGATGATGGACTGGTCGTTCGTCGAGTACTACCCGAACCGCCGCGAATGCACGCTCGCCCTCGCCCGCGCGATCCACGACGAGGTCGTTGACCTCGAAAAAGCGGGCGCGACGATCATCCAGGTAGACGAACCCGCCCTTTCCGCCCGCACCGATGAGGTCGAACTCGCCATCGAGGCGATGGGCATCGTCACGCAGGGAGTGAGGGCGAAGATCGTCACACACATCTGCTATGGCACCTTCGACAAGATTTATCCTCGGATGCTCGATCTGCCGCTTGACCAGATTGACCTCGAGTTCGCCAACAGCCGCTACCGCCTCCTCGATCACTTCGAGAAGAATCCCTTCACCAAGGAGGTCGGCTACGGCGTCGTGGACATCCACACGCACCGCATCGAGAGCGTCGAGGAAATTGTCGCCGGCATCAAGAAGGGCCTCGAATATATCCCCGCCGAGAAGATGTACGTGGACCCGGACTGCGGCCTGAAGACGCGCACCTGGGAAGAGTCCAAAGCGAAGCTGACCAATATCGTCGAGGCGGTCAAGATCGTCCGCGCCGAACTCGGGCAGCCGAGCGCGAACTGAGCGTGCCCACCCCAACCCCCCTCCCGCGCCGGGAGGGGGCTTTTTTTCACTTTTCACATTGCGAGAATGAAAAGACCGGTCAATACCCCTTGACAAGTCGCGCGCGTATACGTACATTTGTTCTACTCGGATGTTCGCGGCTTCGTTCGACCGGAGTAACCCCATGATCGTTCCCCAGTTGCAATCGGTGTTCGTCTTCGTGCGCGATCTTGACCGCGCGCTCTTCTTCTATTGCGGCACGCTCGGGCTGCCATTGCGGCGGCAGTGGGCGGGTGGCGCGGAGGTCGGTGGCGGTGGTGCGACACTGATGCTCGCCGTCGCGGACGCCGATACCGCGCCCGAGGCGACGGGCCGCGCGACGGGCATCACTTTTGCCGTAGATCGGGGGACGTACGACGCGCTCGCCGCGCGTGGCGTCGGCGGCGCGCACCCGATACACTACCCGTGGGGCACGCTGGCGATCATGACCGACCCGGACGGCAACGAGTTCGCCCTGCTCGCGCCCGCCGCCGTGGCGCGCG
>JALYXG010000224.1 GCA_030947205.1 Chloroflexota bacterium | reverse complement strand
CGGGAGTGCTGATCACCGCCATCGTCTCCGTGGACGGCGAAAGTACCTGGATCGAGGGATTGGCGCTCATCGCCGTCTACATCATCTTCGCCGCCGCCATCTACGTCTGGCCCATCGGCGCGCTGTAACAGGCTACGATGGAAAAAACTCAGGGCGGTCACCCATCGCCGGATGCTGCGCGAATGACGAGGTCACGGGAATCGTCTGGCGATCCGATCTCACTGGACATCAGCGGGATGACCAACTGTGCGGGCGACCATGCCACGATCACGTACAGCAGGAAGAGGAAAAGCGGCAGTCGCCAGTAGAAGAACTGGACATCGCCGCCATTGAAGGCGAAGAAGACGCCGCCGAGCATCGCCGACCATTGGAGCGCGGACGCCATGTCCCGCACCTTGACGACCGCGAATCCGACGATGACCAGCAACCCCACCGCCAGCGCGAGCGACGCGAAGGGCTTGATGCGATCCGGGTTGTAGCCGCCGAGCGCGACGACCTGCGCCGCGATGCTCTCGTTCCATTGCGGCGTGCCAAGCATCGGACGGGGAAATTTGTGCGCGTGGTGGAAGTACGTCGAGTCAACGAACGCCTGCGGTGAGAGCAGCGCGAGCGGTGCGATGACCAGCATCATCAAGATCGTCCCGGCGACCGGCGGCAGCCAGAACCGCCGGGGGATGGCGCGCGCCGCCCGCCAGTCGCGCTCGCCCGCACGCCACCGTGCCCAGAGGTATTCCGCGAGCGGTCGGATGAGCAAGATGCCCCACGGGATCGCGAAGATGAAGCCGTACTGCTTCGTCCCCATCACCATCGCCGCCGCCAATGCGGAGCCGACGATCCGCCCCCGTGCGTAGAGCAGCACGGCGAGGGCGATCCAGAAGACGAGGAAGAAATCAAGGATGGCGAGCAGTAGCGCGACCTGAAAGCCAGGCAAAAAGAGCAGCCAGAACGCCGTCAGCGACCGCGCGGGCCAGACGCCAAGCGCGCGCCGGGCGAGCAGATAGATGAGCAGCGCCGTCGCGAGGTCCGCCAATGCGAGGCCGATCCGCACATTGCCGAGCAGATAAAAAGGAATTTCCGCGAAGAGGCTGCCGGGGAAATAGGTGTACGTCGGGTAGTTCACCGCGCTCGCCTGATGGTCGTAGACCCAGGTCGGTACATGCGTGTACGGGTTCATGCCATGCAGCAGAAAATAGACACCCTGGCTCGTCGCCCAATATACATCGCTCTTCGTGTCGCGCGTCGCCCAATCCCACCGCATCAGCGCGCCCGCTGGCCAGACGAGGAGCCAAACGAACCGCGTGAGCACATCCCACGGGATGAGTGTCAGTAGGATCAACGCGAGATTGACGAGCAGATAAAGATTGATGTGCGGGATCGCCCGGGTCGCCGTGTCGTAATAGATCAGCATCTGCCCGATCAGCAGCGCGAGCAGCACGAGGCGAAAAACGTCCTGCCCCGCCCATGGCCCGCGCTGCGCCGCGATCGCGTCGGTCTGGTTGCCACGATTTCGACTTCGATTATTCCCCATGCATCCCCTCGAACGATGCGCACTTGCAGCCCCGGCGACACAACGCCCGCCCGTCAGCCTACCAGCCGCCACCGCCCCGCACAACGACGCATCGCGCGACTACTCGGCCCGCTCCCACGTCATGCGGGAATCGGGCGTCGTGAGAATCAGGCGATTGCCCGTGAACTGATAGAAACGTTGCTGTTCCGTGCCGACACGGTTCGGATACAAACTGCTTTCCAGCAAATGCGACACGTACCCCTCCGCAGCGTGGACTTCGTACCGACCGCAGTACGCGTTGTAGCCGCCGTACGCGGCCTGCACCTCCTCCGGCGTCGAGTGCCAGCGATCGCCGGAGGTGAACGGTGGCCGGTCGGGTCGCATCATCTGCACCGCCATATGCCCGCCCGCCGTGTACATAATCATCCCCTGCGGCGTATCTCCCAGCGGATACGTCGCCTCCCCATCCTCCCAGACCTCCCACGCCACCAGCCGGTACACCCCGACAAA
>JALYXG010000172.1 GCA_030947205.1 Chloroflexota bacterium | reverse complement strand
GTCTGCGCGTCCACCTGATGGCGCAGGCGCTCGCCCGCGCCGCGACGAACCACGGCGCGACGATCCGCGAGTACACGCCCGCGCTCAACCTCGAAGCATCCGGCGACCGCGTGACCGGCGTGCGGACCCCCGAGGGCGTCGTTGGCGCGGATGTCGTCGTGCTGGCGGCGGGGGCGTGGAGCAAGGGGATTGGCGATTTGGCGGGGCTGAACGTTCCAACGGTGCCGGTTCACGGCCAGATGCTGGCGATTGCCGACCCGCCGATTCCACTCCGCACGGTCGTCGCGGGCGGCGGCATGTACCTCCTGCCCCGCGCGGACGGCACAATCGCCGTCGGCGCGACAGTGGATTACACCGGATTCACCAAGCGCGTCACGCCGACCGGTGTGAACACACTGATCGCGCTCGTGGAGCAGTTCGCGCCGTCACTCAACGGGGCGCGGCTCGTGCAGACGTGGTCCGGCCTCCGGCCCGGCAGCGCGGACGGCGCGCCGATCATCGGCCCCGCACCGCAGCGCGACGGCCTGTGGATCGCCACCGGTCATTTCCGGGGCGGCGCGCTGCTCGCGGCGGCAACGGGCGAACTCGTTTCTGCCGGTATCCGTAGCGGCACGGTTGACCCACTGCTTGCCCCCTTCACTCCCGCCCGCTTTGCCTGAAGCCTACGCTACGAGAGAAAAGCGACGCATTTTCGTCCGCCAGGTTCGGGAAAGTTTTGGCGTGTGCAGAAATGAAACCCTTTCGCGCTCTTTGACGTGTTACGATAGAGTGTGTATAACGTACACTCGTACAACACTGTTCTACTCGCGTCCACTATTACGTAGGTGGCGATGTCGGGTGGGGAAGAAAGGGGTAACGAGGAGATGGCCGTTCGCGACCAGGTCCAATTACTACTCTGGCGCGCGGGGCTTGGCGCGACGCCCGCACAGGTGGACGCCGCCACCTCGCCTGGCTACATGCAGGCGGTAGAAAATGTGGTCACAGCAACGAGCACACCCGCCTCGCCCCCCCTGCCGCCGTGGCCGACGCAGTTACCGCCGAACGCGACGCCGGAGCAGAAGATTGCCTACAGCCAGGCGATCAACGACGCGAACAACCAGGGCATAACGACGATCACGAACTGGTGGACCAACCTCCTGCGCACGAGCGACGCGCCGTTGCAGGAGCATCTCGCCCTGTTCTGGCACAACCACTTCGCCACATCGAACGACAAAGTCCGCCGCCCGCCGTACATGCTGGGGCAGAACACGTTGTTCCGCTCGCTCGGCGCGGGCAAATTCGAGGACCTTCTGGTCGCCGTCTCCAAGGACCCGGCGATGCTGATCTGGCTGGACAATCAAACGAATGTCAAGGCGCACCCGAACGAGAACTGGGCGCGCGAGGTGATGGAACTCTTCACCCTCGGCATCGGCAACTACACCGAAAGCGACGTGCGCGAGGCGGCACGCGCCTGCACCGGTTGGACGCTCTCCTACGATGGCGTCGTCGCGTTCGTCGCCAGCCGCTTCGATAGCAACTCGAAGACGATCCTCGGCCAGACCGGCAACTTCACTATGGACGACTTTTCCCACATGCTCGCCACACACCCGGCGACCGCGACGCATATCTGCACCAAGCTCTTCGCCTGGTTCTGCGGCGACGCGCCAACCGCAGGCAACCTCGCGCCGCTGCTCAATGCCTGGAACGCGACTGGCGGCGAAATCCGCAGCGTGCTCCGCGCGCTTTTTTTGAGCGATGCCTTTTTGCCCGCCAATGCGACGACCGCGCACATGAAGAACCCCATCTCCTGGACCTTCGGCCTCCTGCGCAGCCTCGGCCTCACCGCGACGGACGCCACCGTCGCCAATGCCCTGAGCGCGCAGGGGATGCCGCTCTTCCGGCCGCCGAATGTCGGCGGCTGGCCGACGGGCACCGCCTGGATCAGCCCAGACGACCAACTGCTACGCTACAACCTCGCGGGGCAATTCATCGCGACGGCAACCATTTTCGCGGGACAGGCGACGAGCGCGTTCCTCGCGCAACTCGCGGACCAACTCGGCGGTATCGTCATCCCCGCCGATGTGCAGACGAAACTCCTGACACTCGGCAGCGGCACGGACGGCCAGCGCGCCGTCGCCCAGGTCGTTTTGGCCGGCCCGGATTATCAGGCGTGGTGAGCAATCAGTAGTCAGTAGCCAGTAGTCAGTAGTCAGACCCTGGCACTCAGTCCTCAGTCCTCAGCACTCGTAAGGAGCGCAGCGCCGATGACCTATGAACGCGAACCTTTCGTCGGCTCCCGCCGCCAGTTCCTCAAGTACGGCGCGGGTAGCGCCCTCGGCATCGGGCTGACGGCAACGGGCATCCCCTTGTTTCGCGGCTTCACGAGCACGGCGAGCGCCGCGCCCGCCACGACGCCGAATCTGGTGACAACGGGCTACAGCGTCCCGGCCGACCCGGCGGCGCGCACGCTCGTCGTCCTCCAACTCGGCGGCGGCAATGACGGCCTGAACACCGTCATCCCCTACAAGGACCCGCTCTACGCCCAACTGCGCCCGACGATCGGCCAATCAGCGACCGCCGTGCTGCCGATCTCCGATTCGCTCGCCCTCCATCCCAATCTCGGTGGCCTGCATGGCCTCTGGGACTCAGGCAATCTCGCCGTGGTCGAGGGGGTCGAGTATCCGACACCGAACTTCTCCCACTTCCGGGGCACGGAGATATGGATGACGGCGGACGATCAGAATGTCGGCTCGCTCGGCTGGCTCGGCCACGCACTCGACCACCTTTCCAATCATCCCTCCCTTGTCGCCGCGTCGTTGGGCGTCACCACGCCGCGCGCCCTGGTCGGCATGCAGCCGACGAATATCGCGCTCGGCGGCTCGCTCAGCGGCTTTGTCTACCGGCCGGTCGGCCGCGTTGATCCGGGCGCGGTTTCGGCGATCTACGACTACATGAACACCGTCACCCCCGCCACGAGCCGCTACAAGAAACTCGTCACAGCGAGCCACACAATCGCGCAGGACGCGATGGCGGGTGTCGCAAAAGCGGCGAGTGGCTACACACCGGCGGTGAAGTACCCGAACTCGCAACTGGCGGCGGGGTTGCAGACGATCGCGCAACTGATCCACGGCAATGTCGGCGCGCGGGTGCTGTATCTGGCAACGGGCGGCTTCGACACCCACTCCAACGAGCGCAGCACGCACGACGGCCTGATGCAGACGCTCGGCGACGGCCTCGCCGCCTTCTGGCAGGACCTCACGGTGCACGGCCACGCGGAAAGCGTCGCCCTGATGACCTTCTCGGAGTTTGGTCGCCGCCCCGGCGAAAACGCCTCGCGCGGCACCGACCACGGCAGCGCGGCGCCGCTCTTCGTGATGGGCGGCGCGATCAAGGGCGGTGTGTACGGCGCCGCGCCGAATCTCGCCAGCCTCAACAACGGCAATCTGGCGGTGCAGCACGATTTCCGTGAGGTCTACGCGGCGCTCTTGCAAAACTGGCTCGGCTTCACCGAATCGGACATCCTGCCCTACGGGCCGTACCAGCCCCTGCCGCTGTTCGCGCCGCCCGCGCCACTCGCCGCGCCGCCACCACGCCCGAATCCCCCCCGCTGGGATCGCCCGGTAGCGCGCCAAACCCGGCGCCGGTCGGACGGTCCAGCCCCGGTCAGGTACTCGGGGCGACAGGCGGGGCCACCCCCGCACCCATCCCGGCCGGACGGTAGACGAGAGCAGAGACAAACGAACACTCTTACGCGGTAGACAGGTCGTAATGCTAGCTGCGTAAGGGCACCCGCGCCCCTACGCACCCATCACGCCATCGCTATCGCGAAAGAGTATTACCGCCCGGTAGGGATGGGCAGGGGGGTAGGGCTGACGGGAGTAGCCATGACTGGCGGGCCGCTCACCCGTGGGGAGGGCAGCGGACTCGTTGCGGGGCTGCTCGTCGGACCCGGCGGGCGCGAATTCGGGATCGCGGGTGTCGGCGCGAGGTAGATGGCGATCGCGCCAATCTTCGGCGTGCCGACACCCGTCGCAAGGTCGTAGTTCGCCGTCGCGGGATAGACACTGCCTGCGGTGGTGCAGTCCGGTCCCTGCGCGCAGTT
>JALYXG010000166.1 GCA_030947205.1 Chloroflexota bacterium | reverse complement strand
GCGGCGAGCGTGACCGTCGCGACGGGGACGCCCGCGAGATTCGCGATGGCCGCGCCGATGAACCCGGTTTCGGGGACGGCGATCACTTCGGCGGAGATACCCTTACGCCCGCCGCCATGTTTGATCAATTTTCGCCCCTGATAGTTCGGGATGACGCCGAGGCCGTAGCCATAGGAGGAGCCGGGGCTGCTGCGCGGCGCGTACGGCGTCGTCATCCGCGCGATGCCTGCGGCAGACAGCAGGCGCTCTTTACCGACCGTCCCACCCGTGCGATAGATTTCCAGATAGCGCAACAGATCGCGCACGGTGGAATTAAGTCCACCGGCGGGGGACCAGACGGATGAATAAAGCCAGTTCGGCGCAGCGTAGACTTCCCGCCGCCCGTCCGTTTCCCGTGCCGCGTGGAAGGTGACAACGTCCGGGAAGGTGCGCAGCGTCGCCACGTCGAACGTGCTGTGCGCCATCCCGGCAGGATCGAGGATATGCCGCTGGATATATGCTTCGTACCCCTGCCCGCTCACCCGCTCGATGATCGCGCCGAGCAGGGCGAAACCTTCGTTGCAGTAGCTGAACTGCGCACCGGGCGGGCCGAGCAAGGCATAGCCGCCCTCGGCGAGGTAGGCCATCAAGTCCTCGTACGTGTCTATCGGCGCATGGTCGGCGGACCAGGCGGGTTTACTCTCGGCGGCGGGATCGCCCTCCATCGAGCGAGCGAAAGCGAAGAAACGGGAGGGCAGCGGCGGCAACCCGGCGGTGTGCGAAAGGAAGTGATGCAGCGTGATCGCGCCCGTCGCCTCCGGGTCCGGCGTGCGGAACTCCGGCAGGTAGCGCGTCACCGGATCGTCCACGGAGAGTTTGCCCGCCTCCGCCAGTTGCATGATCGCCAGCGCGGTGAACGATTTCGTCACTGACGCAACGCCGAAAACCGTATCGGGTGTGACGGGCGCCCCCACGCCGATTTCCCGCTCCCCGAACCCTTCCGCGTAGACCTCCGCACCGTCCCGCGCGACCGCCACCGCGAAGCCGGGCACGCGATGCCTCGCCATCATTGCCTGCGCACTCGTTCGCACATCTGGTAGCCATGCTGGCGATGCCATACTGCCCTCCTTGTCGAATGTCTCATTCCGGCTCACGCAGTAACTCGTTATCCTTACCGATGCGCTGGTATTGAATGTGCTGCTTTCCCACGCGCGAAGGTATCGCGTTTGTAGAGCGACCACGGACCGTGCCAACATTTCGTCTCGGTCACACGGAGGAACACATGTCAGTTGAAAGCAACATTGCCGCCCAGACGCGCTTTGGCGACGCCGTGAATAGTGGTGACTTCTCGGCCTTCGACGAAGTCGTCGCCCCCGGCGCGATTGACCACGACCCCGCCCCCGGCCAGGCCCCCGGCCCGGAGGGCTACCGACAGTTCTTCACCGAGTTGCGCACCGCGTTTCCCGATTTGAAGCTCAGCCTCGAGCATCTGGTTGCCGATGCGGACAATATCGCCTTCGCCTACACGGTGAGCGGCACGCATCAGGGTCCGCTCATGGGGTTTGCGCCGACAGGCAAGCGAATGCAGGTGCGTGGCATGCAAATCAGCAAGTTCGCCGACGGCAAGATGGTTGAGCGCTGGGGGAGTTCCGATCAACTGGGGATGCTGCAACAACTGGGCCTTGCACCCTCCGCATAATTCCGGAGCGATTTGTTATCACGTGGATCGCCGTAGGTCAGAAGCCGACCTGCGGCGATCTACACCTCATATTCCCCCAACGATCCTATTCCTTAGAATTTCACCTCACCGAGGCCTTTGAGGTGCAGGACATTGCGGGCTTCGTCCGGGGTGGCGGGTTCGAGGCTCAATTCGCGGACGATACGAACCATCTTCGCGACCTGCTCGGCATTGCTTTTCGCCAGTTGCCCCTTGCTGAGGTAGACGTTGTCTTCCAACCCGACGCGGACATTGCCGCCCATTGCCAGCGCGGCGACGCCGATCGGGAACTGGAACCGCCCCGCTGCCGCGACCGACCACTCGA
>JALYXG010000143.1 GCA_030947205.1 Chloroflexota bacterium | reverse complement strand
AGCGCGCGTCGTTTCTCCGCCGCCCCCGTTTCCTGTCGCCATCGCCAAAGGCCGAAGGCGACCAGCACGCACATAGTGAAGACCGCAACGACCGGGTAGGCGAGCAGGCTGAGTGTCACGACGAAGGTGAAAAGGGCGAAGACGCCGACACGATCCAACCGATGCCCCGCGAACAGCAGAAGGGCGAAGGCGATCACGGTGATGAACTGCGCGAAGACCGTCGGGTAATTCCCGTATGAGAGCGCGAGGTACGAGAGCGGCGTGACGGTGTACAGGAAGGCGGCGACGATCCCCGCCGTGCCCATGCCGACCCGTTTGAGGATTGCGAAAGCGAACAGGACGGTGACGACCTCCATCGCGCCGACGCAGAGTTTCAGGACGGTGCCAATCGCCAGCGGCAGGAGCGTGAATGGGGCGAGCATCGCGTAAAAGAGCGGCGACTTGGGGATCAGGACGCCGATGCCCCACTCCTTCGGGCCGGATGACAGGTCCGACGGGAAATACAGCGCGCCGAAATCGTGGTGGAGGAAGGTGCGCATCCAGCGAATGTGCCAGTTGAGGTCAATGACGACCGTGTCCGGGTACAGGAGTCCGCCGAGTTTGGCGACGATGCCGAGTGCGAGGATGGCGCACAGGGCGGTCGCCTCGGAGGGCGTGACGGCGAGGCCGCAGCGCGCCCCGAGCCGAATCAGGGGGCGCGGCAGGAGCAGTGCGCCGAGTGCGCCGAGCAGGACGGCGAGTAGCGCCCCGCTGTATGCCGCGATGTAGGGACGTGCGAAGGCGAAGAGCGCGGCGAGGATGAACACCCCAGTCGACGCGCTTAGGGCCGCGACCGACCGCCGTCGCCCATCCGCCGCGATAGCGATGGCGAGCGCGCGGGCGGCGATCAGGTAGAGCGTGAGGACGGTCAGCAGGGCCAGCGCGAGCGTGCCCCACGCTGGGATCGTCCGACCGCCACCAACGGTCGTCATGTCGAGTTCGCTGACCTGCACGCCGACGATGCGCCCGTCGCCCCCCGGCAACTTTTCGGCGGGGGTACGGAGTTCCACGACCACGCCGTGCCCCGCTGTCGCCGCACCGGAAGTGGCGAAGCCGACGGTCTGCCACTCCGGGCCGACGGTGAACCGCTTCACCTCGACGCCGTTGACGAGCACGGTGACGGGTTGCGCCACGCCGGGTGGCCGACCGGAGCGGAGGCGCACCGTCGCGGTGCGCTCGCGCCCACCGCCGATCCCCTTGAAGATGATGAAGGAGGTTGCGCTCGTCCAGCGATACTGCGTTGTCCCATCGGTCGCGACTTCCTTGTCGTGGAAGTTCTGGACGAAGGGCTTTTCGTGTGCGCCGCCGATGGTGAGGCGGATCGGTCGCTCCGCCTGATAGGCGCCGAGCAGCGCAACGAGGCCGACAGCGAACAAGGCGAGCAGCTGCCAGCCGAACGCGGCACGGAGCCATGCGAAAGCGGCAATAAACCCATTCCCGACGCGATTGCGCCCCCGCGATGCGACGGGTGCGGGTGGTGCCTCAGCGAGACTCACAGGCGCATACCTCACGCTCCGGTACTCAGCCGCGCGGGGGAATCGTACCGAGCAGTGCGATCAATTCGTCCACGACGTGTCCGAGACCGAAATGGGCGACGACGCGCGCGCGTCCCCGCTCCCCCACGGCGCGCAGTATAGCAGGTGGCTCGCCGAGTGCCGAACGGATCGCCGCGCCCAACGCTGCCGGGTCGTCCGGCGGGACGAGCCAGCCCGTTTCGCCGGGGATCACCTTGTCTGGGATGCCGCCGACAGCGGACGCGACAATCGGCAGACGGTGCGCCATCGCTTCGAGCATCACGAGCGGGCTGCCCTCGTAGCGCGTTGGGTGGACAAAGAGCGTCGCCGCCGCGAGTGTGCGATGTAGCGCCGCGTCTGGGAGGCGACCGAGCAAGGTCGCGTGCCCCCCGATCCCGGCGCGTTCGATTGCGGCTTCCACCTGTGGGCGGGCCGCGCCATCGCCGATATGCAACCATTTCCATCCGGCAGGTAACTGTTCTCGAACGATGCCGAGCGCGGCGGCGAGCACATCCAGCCCTTTGTTCGGCTCGATGCGTGCGAGGCTGACGATCACCGGCGGGCCGTCGGTCGGTGGTACGACTGTGCCCACGAGGCGATCTACGCGCTCCACGTCAATCCCATTCGGCACAATCGCGATGCGCTCGCGCGGCAAGCCGAGATTGCGCATCACATCGGGAACGAGGATGGCATCGAGCGCAATCGTCCGGTCGGCATGCCGTGCCGCCGTACGGACGAGCGACCGCTGCGGCGCGAGGAGCGCCCGTTTCAGGCCATATGCCGAGAACTCCTCCATGCCGTGCGGGTTGAGGAGCAGGCGGCGCACCTGCCCGGTGTCGAGGAGCGGCACAAACGCCACCGCTGCCGCGCCGTGCCCAATCGCCGCATCGAAGACGGTATCGCGTGCCGCAAGCGCCCCCGTTGCACGACGGACGAAGCGTGGGTAGTGGACGACGCGATCCAGCACCCCGCCACGCCGGAGCGCGGGCAAATCCGCCCACGGCACGGCGATCAATTCGGCCACGCGGAGCAACGAATCGTCCGACTGCTCGTGCGTCGGCGTCGCGGTGACGAGCGTCACCCGGTGCCCACGGTCGGTGAGCGCCGAGCAAACGTCCGCGACGGCCCGCTCCAGCCCGCCCACGCCATGCAGCGGCGCGACCGCCCGACTTGCGACCGCGATATTCATTCCTGCAACAGTTCTGGCATGTTCAGTCCGCGCTGCTTGCTGTCGCGGTGGCGAGGCGCGCGTTGTCCGCCGCGATCCGACCGGGTGAACGCTGGGCGACGGGATCGAGCCGCTGGGTGACGATGAAGTTCAGGCAGGCGAATCCGCAGGCAATCATGAAGGGGATCTGATAGCCCGCGTAGTTCAGAATAATCCCCGCCGTGATCGGCACGACAATCGCGGCGGCGTGCTGCATCGTCGTCCCCATCGCGAAACTGGGCGCGATGTCCGCCGCGACGGCCACTTTGCGCAGGTAAGTCGCCGCGCCGATGGACGAGAGCGGCGAGATAAAGGTGTAGACGACGTAGCAGCCGCAGGCGATGACGATGTTGTGCGTGAAGGCGTAGCCGGAGAGGGCGATGACATAGGCAACATTGACCGCCGAGAGCATCCGTCGCTCGCCGTAGGCATCAATCAACCGCCCAATCGTCGGCCCCGCCATCATCGCCGCGAACGTCACCGCGATCAGCAGTGCCGAAACCTGCGCGACACCCAGATGGAAGGCATGCACCAGCACATACAGCCCGAACGAGAAGAAGATTTGCTGCCGACCGCCGTCAATCAGGGTCAACAGATAGTAGTAGCGGTAATCGCGCCGGAAAACGACCGGTGCGCGCGTCGCTGCCTGCGCCCGTTCCTCACCATCGTGCAGGTGCGGGAAGCCGATGACGGCGACTGCGCCAAGGAGGGCGATGATGCCGAGGATGACAAAGGTGGGGCGGAAGGAGAGCCAACCGAAGTGGAACGTAATCAGGATGAAGATCAGCGCGGCGAGCGAACCGCCCTGGTTGAAGGCGGACATCCGGCCGAGGGTCGCGCCGCTTTTCCCCTCTGGCGCCATGCTCAGCGCGAGGGCATTCTGCGTTTGCAGGACGGTGTGGTAGCCCATGCTGGAAAGGATTACCCACGGCGCGACCGTCCAAAAGCTGTGCGAAAGGCCGAAGAGTGCGTAGGCGACCGCGAGCAGGACGAGCGCGCCCGCCGTCACGCGCTGGAGTGTGACGCGGTAGAAGAGCGCGCTGAGGAAGATGAGCAAAAAGCCCGGCACCTCGCGGATGGCGGTGATGTAGCCGAACTGCGGCCCCGCGAGATGGATGACGCCGTCGAAGTAATTGGTGACGATGTTCTGCTGGCCATTGAGGGCGAAACCGAAGGCGATCTGCATCAGCCCGAGAAGGAGGAAACCCCGTTGCGCCGCCGTCCGCGTCGCGCGTGCCGATGCTGCGTGCCGTGCCATAGTATCGCTCCTCCCGTCATGCCTGCCCCGTCCGCGCATGAGCCGTCAGCCTACGCTGGAGCGAGCGCTTCGTCAACGCCGCGCCGGTACGGTAGAATACCCGCCGAGACGCGGGAAAGTGACGCGGCGGCGTTGTGAGGAGTCCTTGTGCTCGCTGATCCAGTGCTGGTGACCGGGGGATGTGGATTTGTCGGGTCGCGGCTCTGCGCCCGGCTCGTTGCGGACGGGCACGACGTAATTATCCTCGACAACCACGTGCGTGGCACGCCCGCGAACCTTCCGTCGGCGGTCGCTCGGCAGGCCCGGCTTGTCGAGGCGGATATTCGCGATGCCGATGCCCTCGCGCGTTGCCTCGCGACGTACCGCCCGCGCACGGTATTCCACCTCGCCGCGCTCCATTTCATCCCGGCGTGCAACGCCGATCCACGGCGGGCGATAGACATCAACGTCACCGGCACGCAGACCGTCTTCGATGCGTGCGCGGCGTCCGGCGCCGTCGAATCCGTCGTGATCGCGTCGTCGGCGGCGGTCTATGCGGCGAGCGAGCAGCCATTGCACGAAGAAAGCGCGCTCGGCCCAGTGGACATCTACGGCCACACGAAACTCTGGGTTGAGCAACTCGCGGCGCTCTTTCACCGGCGCACCGGCATCCCGGTCGGCATCGCGCGGCTCTTCAACCAGTTCGGGCCGGGGGAGACGAATGCCCATCTCATCCCCACGATCATCGAGCAGGTGCGGGCGGGTGGGCCGCTCCGCCTCGGCAATCTCGCCAGCCGACGGGATTATCTCGCCACCGACGACGCCACGCGGGGCTTGATCGCGCTGGCGGCGGCGTGCCGGGAACACGGTAGCCTGACGTGCAACTTCGGCAGCGAGCGCGCCGTAGATGGCTGGACGCTCGTGCGGTTGATCGAGCAGTTGCACGGCAGCCCGCTCGTCGTCACGCAAGACCCCACCCGCATGCGCCCTGCCGATAATCCAGTCATCCTCAGCGACTGCACGCGGGCGCACGAACTGCTCGGTTGGCACGCCGCGATCACGCTGGAGGACGGGCTGGTGGAAACGTACGCGCAGCCCCGCGCCTGACACTCCGTACCCCTACGGTGTGGCGATCCGCACATCGCGGACGCTGAAACTGAGTAGGCGACTATCCCGCGCCCCCGGCTCCTGCACCGGCACGGGCGGCTCCGGCGAGATGAGCGTCAGTTTGCTCATGCCCGGCGGCAGGTCGAACTCCACGGAAATGGGATGATCGCCCCGGCTCGCCAGCGTGAAGTGGTCGAGTGCATAGCCATTGATCGCAAGGTCCACCGTGCGCGGCTGGGCATAGTTCTGCACCGCCATCCGCACGCGGATGTGCTGACGCTCCTGGCTCAGGTTGAAGAGCAGGAACGCGGCGGGCGCGCCGCTCGTACTATCCGCCCACCGGTACGGTTGGTTGGTCGGGGTGAGTTGGGCGGGGAACCAGCCCGCATCGCCGATGTCCATGAAGATCGGGTTCGCGGGCGGCGGCGCATCCGGCACGCGATAGACCTCCGTGATCGTATCTGTGTACATCGGCTGCACGCCCGCGCCGAGCGCTTGCCGGACTAACTGGCGGGCATCGCCAAGTGCAATGGGCGTGAGGGCGCGCAGGGCGTCGGGGTAAAGGATGATGTAGCGCACATGGTAGTAGTTGAGGAGCGGCGCGCCGAAGGCCGCGTAATCTGGCGGTGTGAGGATGTCCGCTGTTTTTGTCGGGCGATATTGCTCCTGCCGTGCCGGTTGGCCCGCCGCGAACAGATCCCGGAAAAAGGTCGCGTGCTTGACGAAGATGTTCGGGCTTTCCAGTTTATGATCGCGCGACAGGCTGCCGTCGAAGATCTGCTTGCCGTGGGCGACCTGATACGCGGGCCAGCCCGCCCCCCGGTCCGGGGAGAAGAGCGGTAGTTCGAGGATCGCGTAGTGGTCCGGGTCCTTCGCCAGCACGTCCCGCTCGAATGGCGGCGTGTTCACGGCGAACGCCGTCGCATCGCCGGTGCGGACGGCAAAGGGCGCGAGCGTGATGATGAGCGTCGCCGCGATGAGCGCGACGGGGAC
>JALYXG010000136.1 GCA_030947205.1 Chloroflexota bacterium | reverse complement strand
GCGACGACGATCAACATCGAGCAGAAGAAACCGCTCGCCCCGCAGGACGCGACCGTCCCGCCGATCCCCAGGGAAACGACGCCGGAGACGGCGGCGGCGGCGATGCCGGTGACGTACCAGATGGTCGAGCACGACGCCGACGTGCGGCGACTGATTGACCATGCGAACCGGAATTTGGGCGTCGTTGGCTACACCGAGCACGGCCTCCGCCATGTGACGCTCGTTGCGCGGATTGCACGCAATGTCGTACGCATCCTCGGCTACGACGAGCACATACAGGAAGTCACGGCCGTCGCGGGCATCCTGCACGACATTGGCAATGTCGTAAACCGGCGCGGCCATCCGAATAGCGGTGCAGTGATGGCGATGCCGATCTTGCAGCGCCTTGGCATGCCGATGGACGACATCGCAGTCGTGATGGGCGCGATTGGCAGCCACGGCGACGATGGCGGTGGCCTTGCCGAGCCGGTACACGCCGTTTGTGCGGCGCTGATCGTCGCGGACAAATCGGATGTCCATCGCTCGCGCGTCCGCAACCCCGACCCATCGTCGTTCGACGCGCACGACCGCGTCAACTACGCGGTCGTATCATCCTTCCTGCGGGTGGACGCGGACGAAAAGACGATCACGCTCGAATTAACGATTGATACGGCGATATCGTCAGTAATGGACTACTTCGAGATTTTCCTGCCACGCATGTTGCAGTCGAAGCGCGCGGCCGAATTTCTCGGCTGCCGTTTCCACATCGAGATCAACGGAAACACGATCCTCTAGCAGCAACGGGGATCGCCCGCCGAGTGAAAGGGACCAAGCATATCGTGGCAGTGATGAGCGCCAGCCCTAGTTTTGACCGCGCGCGGACGCGCTATCTCGACTTGTACATTGTCGTCGTGACGCTGGCGCTTGCCGCCTTCGGCATCCTGACCGTGTACAGTGCGAGCGGTGCGGGGCCGCTCACCCCCAATAGCCTCGCCGTCCGACAAGGGGTGTATTTCATCCTCGGTATTGGGCTGATGGTCATCTTCTCGCTGATTGATTACCGGGTCTTTCGTGGCGTCGCGCCGTTTCTGTACGCGGGCTGCATCGCGCTCCTTGCGGCGGTGCTGGTGATCGGGCGCACGATCAACGGTGCGCAGCGCTGGTTCGATCTCAAAGTTGTCACTGCCCAGCCTTCGGAGATCGCGAAACTCGGCATGATCATCGGCTTGGCCGCGTTCATTAGCAGCCGAGACGCGAAGATGGCACGCTGGTACAATTTCCTGCTTTCGCTGGGGATCGTGGCGCTGCCCGCGCTACTCATCTACAAAGAACCCGACCTCGGCACCGCGCTGGTCTTTGTCGCGATCTGGGCGGCGATGATGGGCCTATCGCGGACGCGTCTCGTGTATTTCGCGATGCTCCTTGTCGCGGCCGTTCCCGCCGCGATCCTACTCTGGGAGCGGCTGCCGGCGTACCAGAAGATTCGTCTCGACGCCTTCCTCGATCCGACCTCGCCAACAAATATTCGCGGCGAAGGGTACAACATCGTCCAGGCGCAATACTCCATCGCGGGCGGCGGCATCACGGGCAACGGCATCCACGGCGGCCCCCAGAGCGACGGCGATTTCCTGAAAGTCCGCACAACGGACTTCGTCTTCGCGCACGCGGCGGCGATGTTCGGTTTCCTCGGCTGCCTGGCGCTGATTACGCTGTTCATGATGCTCGCCTGGCGCTACGCCAAAGTCGTGACGACGGCTGGAGATTCGTTCGGGCAGTTGATCGCGATGGGCGTCACCGCCCACTTACTCTTCCAGGTGATCGTCAACATCGGCATGAACGCGCGGATGATGCCGGTCACCGGTGTGCCGCTCCCCTTCATCTCGTCCGGAGGCAGCCCACTCTGGGCTTTGCTCGTCGGGCAGGGGCTGATGCAGAGCATCCTCATGCGCCACCAGAAATTCGTGATCGGGTAGCGTAGGCTTCAGCCTGCGTCCCTGCATCACTCGCGCAGGCTGGAAATCTGCCCAGAGAGCATCCGGCTACCGGGGGAGGGACGCAGGCTGAAGCCTACGCTACCCCAAACGATGATGCCGCAATGTTCCCCGCGATGCCGGGAAATCGTGATACCATTGTCGGCGGTTATGCGGCGCGCGTGCGCTGGACGCGAAGGAGGAACGACGGTGGTGGAACTGACCCGCGATGCGGTGCAACATGTGGCGGCGCTCGCCTATCTCCGCTTCTCGCCCGAGGAGTTGGACACCTTGCGGGGCCAGTTGGAGGGTATCCTCGACCACATTAATCAGTTGCAGGAAGTGGACACCGCTGCCATCCCGCCGACCGCACAGGTGATCGCCGTGACGAGCGTTCTGCGCGACGACACCGTACGACCGTCCTTGCCTACGTCGGTCGCGCTCGCCAATACCCCGCGCACCGAAGACAACTTCATCGAGGTGGACGCCGTGCTGGAGGAATCCTGATGGGCGCGACGACCGCGAACCTCACCGACCTCACGATCGCTAAAGCACGCCGCTTGCTCGACCGCCGCGAAATTGCCGCGACGGAGTTGACCGAGGCGCATCTCGACCGGATCGCCGCCGTGGATGGGCGCGTCCATGCGTACTTGTACACAGGCGCGGAGAACGCGCGCGCGCAAGCCGCCGAAGCGGATCGCCGCATTGCGTCCGGCGACGCCCAGTCGCTCACCGGCATCCCGCTCGCCCTCAAAGATGTCCTCGTTACCACCGACGCGCCGACGACCGCCGGGAGCAAAATCCTCGAAGGGTTCCGCTCGCCGTACGACGCGACGGTGGTGGAGCGACTGCGGGCACAGGGCGCGGTCTTTCTCGGTAAGGCGAACACGGACGAATTCGCGATGGGATCGAGCACCGAGAACAGCGCCTATGGGCCGACGCGCAACCCGTGGAACCTCGATATGGTGCCCGGTGGATCGTCGGGCGGCCCGGCAGCGGCAGTCGCGGCGCGCGAGGCGATGGGGTCGCTTGGCTCGGACACGGGCGGGAGTATCCGCCAGCCCGCCGGCTTCTGCGGCGTCGTCGGCCTGAAGCCGACCTACAGCCGTGTGTCCCGCTATGGCCTGATCGCTTTTGGTAGCAGCCTCGATTGCATCGGACCGTTCGCGCGTACGGTGGAAGATGCCGCGATCCTCCTCGGCGCAATCGCCGGGCACGACCCGCTGGATAGCACGAGCCTCCCCGATCCCGTACCCGATTACCGCGCCGCGCTGACGGACGACTTGCGCGGCCTGCGCATCGGCATCCCGGCGGAGTATTTCATCGAGGGGATGGATGCGGCAGTCGAGTCGGCGGTGCGCGCGGCGATTGCCGAATTGGAGCGGCTGGGCGCGGAGGCGGTGCCGATCTCACTGCCGTACACCAAGTACGGTCTCGCGACCTACTACATCGTCGCCCCGGCGGAATGCTCGGCCAACCTTTCGCGCTTCGATGGCGTCAAATACGGCTACTCGCACCAGGCGGGCGATCTGCGCGACTCCTACGAACTGACGCGCAGCGAGGGCTTCGGACCGGAAGTCAAGCGGCGGATCATGCTCGGCACGTACGCGCTCTCGTCCGGCTACTACGACGCCTACTACATCAAGGCGCAAAAAACGCGCACGCTCGTCAAGCGCGATTTCGACGACGCCTTCACGAAAGTAGACGCCATCGTGACGGCGACTTCGCCGTCCGTCGCGTTCCCGCTCGGTTCCAAGACAAATGATCCGCTTGCGATGTACTTGTGCGATGTGCTGACGATTCCGGCGAGCATGGCCGGGATACCCGGCATCTCGCTCACCTGCGGCTTCAAGGGCGACCTGCCGATCGCGCTGCAAATCCTCGGCCCCGCACTCGGCGAGGGAATCTGCCTACGGGTCGCGCACGCCTACGAGCAGGCGACACCGTGGAAAGATCGGCACCCGGCACTATAACGTAGCGTTAGTCGAAATTTACGCATTATTCGATACTTGACACGCTTCCATACCACGACTACTGTACGTACATGTCCGATGCATGGGCGGTAAGTAGGTCGGTGAGATGCGTCAGTCGGTGGGACAACGGAGCAGGCGCGGCATCGCGCGGGTACAGCGGGCGGTGATCCTCATCGGCCTGCTCCTTGCGACGGGCTATGCATCGGTCGGTTTCGTCCGTCAGGAACAGACGGTGCGCCGCTTGACGGACGAAGTTGCGGTGCGGCAACGGGATCTGGACGACGCGCGACGGGAGCAGCAAACCCTCACCGCCGAGATCGCCGCCCTAAACGACCCGGCCCGCTACACGCAGTATGCGACGCTCGTCGCCCGCCACACGTTGATGCTTACGCGACCGGATGAGACGCTCTATATCGTCACCTGGCAGGGAAGCGGCGATGCGACCGCGCCGCACACGCCGCGTTCGACGGACTGGAAGGCGCTGCTCCGTGCCGCCAATATCCCGAACCCCTGACGACAACCTGCCAGCCTTCGCGATTCCGTGGCCGCACACCGTTCATCGTGCGAGCACGACAATGCCCTGCGGATGCGGCAGGCGCACCGTGCGCCCCGATGAGGTCTACGTGGAGATCGGCGCCTACCATCGCGTCAACTGCTGGGGTTGTCTCGTTTTCTACGGCTGGGCGTCGCTCGACGATGTTCCCGAAGCCATCCGCCCCGAAGTCGCTGCCGCCCAGGAGCGGGGAGAAAGAATTGAACCACGAAGGCACGAAGGGAACGAAGACGGGAGGAGATAGGAATTTTTTCTCCTCCCCTCTTCGTGTCCTTCGTGCCTTCGTGGTTCAACATCCCTACATCGTGTTGAGGCTGTCGCGGAGGACATCGATGTGTTCGAGGGCGAGGCCGGTGCCGATCGCGACGCAGGAGAGCGGGTCTTCCGCGACGTAGCAGGGGACGCCGGTCACTTCGGTCAGCAGTTCGTTGAGGTTGCGCAGCAGCGCGCCGCCGCCGGTGAGGATCATCCCCTTGTCAATGATGTCTGACGAGAGTTCCGGCGGCGTTTCTTCGAGGACGCCGCGCACCGCGCCGATGATCGCTTCGAGCGGTTCGGTGATCGCCTCGGTCACTTCGTTGGCGTGGATTTGGATCGTACGCGGCAGACCGGCGACCTGATCGCGCCCCCGGACATCCATCACGACATCCTCATCGAGCGGCATCGCGCTGCCCATGAGAATCTTGATCTCTTCCGCCGTCCGCTCGCCGATCGCGAGGTTGTACTTGCGCTTGATATAGTTGGCAATCGCGTCGTCGAACCGGTTGCCGCCGACGCGGATCGAGCGGGCGACGACGATCCCATTGAGCGAGATGACTGCGACTTCCGTCGTGCCGCCACCGATGTCAATCACCATGTTGCCGGATGGGTCGGCGACGGGGATGCGCGCGCCAATCGCAGCGGCGAGCGGCTCCTGGATTAAATAGGCCCGGCGCGCGCCCGCTTGAAGCGCCGCGTCGCGCACCGCGCGCGTTTCCACGCCCGTTACACCGGCAGGGATGCAGATCATCACTTCGGGCTTGACGAGCGAGAAGCGCCCGCACGACTTCGTGATGAAGTATTTCAGCATTTCCTGCGTGACGACATAATCCGCGATCACGCCATCGCGCATCGGCCGCACGACCTCGATGGTTTCCGGGTGCCGACCGATCATCTCGCGCGCTTCGAGGCCGACCGCCTTAACCCGCCCATCCCGCGTGCCAATCGCGACCACCGATGGCTCATTGATAACAATTCCCCGCCCACGCATATAGACCAGAACATTCGCGGTCCCGAGGTCAATGCCAATCTGCTTTGGCAAATAGTGTATCCCTTCGCTCTCCCTCACCTCGCGCCCGCGACAATCCTCGCGAATCGTCCGTCAGTATAGTCGACATAACCATCGGAGAGAAGGGCCGTGGCGCGATAGTAACGTTCGTTCCTACAAACCGATAGTGCTCACCATACCTTGATATGTCCCGCTGTTAGGAAAACCCGTTAACGCGAGGTCGCGGAATCGGGCATCGAAGCCATATTCACTCAGTCGCACTAGTGGCACCATGCGTACGCTCTTGATCGGATGCGCGTCTGGCTCTGGTTCGACGCCAACACGGAGATCGCCGGAGACGCGATGAACCGCAAACGAGATATGCACGACGTGGCGATCATCCTGAATCCGGTCACAGACGTAGAGAAGGCGGTCTACCGCGACGGTCAGGCCCGTTTCTTCGCGCATTTCACGGATCAGGCATGCTTCGAGTGTTTCGCCGTGTTCCAGCGCGCCACCCGGTAATGACCATTCCCGTGCGAGGGATTCAGAAATGTGTTGCTCAGTCAGGAGAATCTGAGCGCCTTCAATCAGGACGGCAGTGATGCGGACTTTGATCGGCGCGGACACAGAGGTCAGTCCGCCGCCGCGAAGGCTTCGTCCGTGACTTCGTATGTCGTGTATGCGCCGATGCCGACCAATTTCTCGATCATCCGCTCGTAGCCGCGCCGCAGGTGATGGGCGGCGCGGATTGTCGTTATGCCGTCCGCCGCGAGGCCGGCGAGAACGAGCGCCGCGCCAC